>DXVA01000406.1 GCA_019408975.1 Lentisphaeria bacterium
GCATCCGGTTCTTCTGCGGAACCGTTCCGTCCTCAATTTTCGCGGACAGGCTGCCGCCGCTTATGAAGGGGGAGTGCATGGCGTCTACTCTTTCAATGAATATTTTCCGCACCTCGGCAGTTCAAAATATCTTGGCGAGATTCATGACCGGAATCTTCTCGCCGGATTGAATAAGTTCTACTACTTCAGTCACAGTTATACTCCCGCCGAACGGCATGGGCGCGGGTGGGAGCGTTTCCAGAAAATGCCTTCGCTGACTCCGGTTGCCCCGGAGATTCTGAATCGCGACGGCGTGGAGCTTGAACTTTTTACCGGGCGTGAAAATTCCGGCGCCTCGCTGCGGCTGCTGCTTGATGTCCGCGGTATTGCGCCGGAGCAGGTTGAGGCGGAATTCAACGGCGTTTCCCTGGGCGCGGGAGAAGCCTTGGATACGCTTGCCGTGTTCCATGTGCCGGAACATGCTCTGAAAGCCGGACGCAACCGGGTGAAAATCAAAAGTTCCGCAGTGCCGGAGGCGGAGACGCTTTTCACCGGCAGGGAACTTCTGGTGTATGGCGTGAATCAGGGAACATGGCGCAGGCTTTACGGGGCGGAAGGATTCGTGCCGGGAAAATCCGAAGCGATCGTGGAGGGCGCTTACCGGCTGTGTGATGTTTCAGATCGTGAGATCACCAATCTTGCCCGTCCGCTGAATGCTGCTCCGAATGGGCGCATCGAGATTTGTTTTGAGGCGAAAATTCTGGAAAGCAGTGCGCCGGACGCGGTTGCCCTCCGGCTTGCGGACGGAAAGCATGCGGAGGTAATTCAGTTCCTGACGGATGGAATCCGGCTTCGCAATGCGGGACAATCTTTTGCTTTTGACGCGGACGGAGCGTTTCACAATTACCGCGTAATCATCGAGAAAGGAACGGTTGCTGTTTTTGTGGATGATGCGGAAGCCATGAAAGCGCCGCTGAATACGCCGCATGACAGAGATGCGGGAATTGTCGTCGGGCGTGCCGGTGAAAAACCTGCGTGGCTCAGCGGCAACAGCCTGATTCTCGGTTCTCTTTCTCCCGAAGGCACGGGGGCGGCGCTTTTCCGCAACTTCACTCTGCGGAATAACCGGATGGCGGGACGTCTTTTCGACGGCGCTCTGCTGGTGGTTCACAACCCCGAAGCGGAGGATATTCCTGTGGCTCTTACCGAACCGTTGAGTCCGCCGAAAGGGGGAAAAACTTCGCGCATCATTCTGACTCCGGACAATACGGACGGCTGGAAAATGCTTTCCGCCAATTCCACGAATCTGGTCCGTCTGAAACATGCGTTCAGGCTGGACAACCGCAAGATCGGACCGGTTATTCAATATCCGCTGGCAGATGCCGGAAAGATGCTCGAACTCAGTTTTTCCTATAAGGCGGTTGACCTGGAATGTCCGAAGGCGCAGCTGGGGGGTATGGTCATATTGAATGCTCCTGACGGAAAGTCGCAGCTCTGGGGATATCGGTTCGGGCGTGATTATGTCCGTTTCCTGGATGAAGGAATCTGCAAATTCACTCCTTCCGCTGATGGGGTTGTCCGGTGCAGAATGCTCGTCGATCCGCGGAAAGGCGTAGCGGATCTTTATGTCAACGGTTCAGAGACTCCTGTTCTGCGCAACCGCGCTTTCATTACTGCCGGACGGGAACAGTGCATTTCATTCGGAGACGGAAGTATTGCGATAGAGGGAATTTGTGAGTTTTATGGAGCTGCCGCAACGTTGTACGGCATTGCCGGGCATCCGGCGCTCCGGGAGAAACGTTCCGCTGACGTTGCTCCCTGTGCAGCGCTGACGCCGCAGAACCGTAAAAAATGGAACCTGCTTTCTTTCAATCAGGACAATCTGCATTTCTCATCGGACAGAATCCGTCTGGACAATCGCAGAAACGGTCCCGTCATTCAATATCTCTTTGAGAAAACACCGGAGAACCTGGCGGAGATCGATGTTTCTTTCACTGCCGCCGATTTGGAATGCGGAAAGGCGCAGTTGCAGGTGGCGGCTGTCGTGGATGCGCCGGACGGAAAATCCCTGCTGTGGGGATATCGTTTCGGACGCGATCATGTCCGATTCACGGACAACCAGCCGCAGAAACTGGTTCCGGGCGCGGACGGAATGATCCGGGCGAAGATTCTGATTGACCCGGAACAGGGTGTCGGAGAAGTTTATCTCAACGGGTCGGCGGTTCCCGTTCTGCGTGACCGCGGGCTTGCCGTCCCACGGCAGAAAGCCGGCGTGTCGCTCGGAGACGGCAGTGTTGCGGTCGAGGGCGTCTGCGAGCTGCATGAAGTGACGGTAAAACTGTATTGAATCTGAAAGGTGTATGATGAATCAATTCAAAAAGGGCTGGTTTCCGTATGAAGGCGCCGCCCGTTTCACAGACAGAGCAGGGAATATGGAAGGAAGAGCGGAACATGCAGCAGACCTGGATTGACTATCTGATTATCGCATTGTATTTCATCGCCGTGATCGGCATCGGGGTTTATTGCGCGCGGGGGGAGAAGAGTTCTGAAAACTACCTGCTCGGCGGGCGGAGAATGCCGTTCCTGGCTGTCGGGCTGGCATGTATGATGTCGCTGCTCAGTTCCGTGTCTCTGGTCATGGTGCCGGGAGAAATCTTCAACAACGGGCTGACGCTTTTCATTCTTTCGGGGACTGTCGGCATGTTCCTGCATATACCCTGTTACCTGATGTTCGTGCGTTTTTATTTCAGGCTCGGCAGTTTCACGCCTTATGAATATCTGGAATACCGTTACGACCGGACGGTGCGGGCGATTGTGGCGATTTCCGCATTTTACACCCGTACGATGTATCTGGCAATGGTGCTTTATACGACGGCAAAGATTTTTGAAGCCACCTATTCCTGGCCGGCATGGGTTTCGATCCTGCTGGTCGGGGGAATCGGCATTCTCTATACGGTCAAGGGAGGAACCAAAGCCGTGGTTTGGACGGATGTGCTTCAATTTTTCGTTCTGTTCGGCAGCTTTGCCGTTGTGATCGTCATCTTGTGCCGGCAGATCGACGGCGGCGCGTTTGCCGCGGTCCGGACAGCGTTTCAGGAGGGACACGGCGCTCCGCAGTTCAGCCGGGCGGATTTTTACAGCCTTTCGCCGTATGTCCGCCTGCTGTTCTGGCTGCTGCTCTGGAATGCGGTGATTGCGCCGTTGACCGGAGCGTGCAGCGATCAGATCACGATTCAACGTCTTCTCAGCACACGGAACTGGAAAGAGGGGCTCAAGGCGCAGTGCGTGGCGACGTTTACCGCTCTGTTCTTCACCCTGCTGCTCTGGTTTGTGGGAATGGCGGTTTACACCTATTATCACCAGAATCCTGATCCGGCGCTCGGGGCAAACAGCGGCGACGCGGCGTTTTTCCGGTTTGTTTCGACTAATCTGCCGTCGTCTCTGCCGGGATTGTTCATGGCGGGGATGCTGGCTGCCATCATGAGCACGCTCAGCGCCGGAATGAATTACATGGCAACGGTCTGGCTGAAGGAGATTCATGAAAAATTCATCAATAAGAAACTGCCGGCAGATCAGGAGGTAAGGATATCCAAGCTCGCGACTTTGTGGATCGGCGTGTTTGCGATCGTTTTCGGGCTTGCGCTGGAACTTTCCGGAAAATGGCTGACGCAGTCGGTTTCGGAAGTGGGGACGATCTTCGGTTTGCTGGGCGCGGCGATTCTTCCGGCTTTTCTGTTTGCGGTGCTGTCGAGCCGTGCCAACGCAAAACTGATCTGGGCATATACCTGTTTCGCTTTCGGGGAAGGGGTGGCGATGAACTGCTGGTATGCTCTGCTGTCTCTTATACACATCTC
>DXVA01000407.1 GCA_019408975.1 Lentisphaeria bacterium
ATGCCTGCCTGAGCTGTCGGCAGCGGCGTGCGAGGGCGCGGAAATCCGAACCGGGATGAAACAGCATGAAACGCATTTCACGGGACGTATTGCATTCCGCATCATAAAGCAGCCTGCATGTCGCGGAGACTGTTCCGCTGACATCCGTGTTGAAGGAGACCGCATAGTCCCGGTCGGGTTCCTCGCACCAGAGCCCGATTCCGCCGTTTTCCCGGAAAAAACCATGTACCGGAAGCGACCATGCCGCCGATGGCTGAAAGACTGCCGAATACACATCAATTCGTGGAAAATCAATCCGGGTTCCAAAATCAACCGGAAGCACCAGCGAGCCGCTGGCCTGTGTCGAAGCGGTGAAGAAATTGCCTGCGACAAGCAGTTTCAGGGAACAGCTCCCGATGTTCTCCACGGGCGAAATCCGCACGATCAGGTCTTCGTCCTGAAGCGCCAAAGTGACGGAAAAACGGAAATCCGGTGTGTATTCCGGGGCAGGGCGGCAGTAGGAGTTGCCGGGGAAACGTGCGGCAAAGCGGAGATTGGAGAAATCAATGTGAATTTCATTTTCCGTTGCCGTGATCTGCCTGTTCATGTTGTCCGGCGTGACCGGAATTCCCGTCCAGTCGAGCTGGAACGGTGCCTGTGCCCGGAAGCAGACATTACCGCTGCCGAATTCAAGCAGATTCAAGTCCTCCGTAAGATGGAGAAAGGTTTTGCCCTGGTTCAAAGAATACATGGCTGGAACTCCTCCTTATATGAATTTTGTTTTTCTGGTTTTTGCCAGTTTTCCGGCGTCGGGACAGTCATTCGCAGGTCCATGGAGAAAGGAATCTTGATATCCTCCTCTTTCAGTGTCCTGCCTTCTCTGCGCGCCTTTTCCTGCTGAATGTAGACATAGACCGCCGAAGTGGAATTTTCTCCTTCGCGGATGTCGGGAATGACGATTCCGCCGTTTGCAGACAGAATGGCTTCGGCTCCGTCGAGATCGCCTGTATGGGCGAGCGCTTCCGCATAAAAGAACCGGACAAGCGGGACTTTCGATTCCGCCGGAAGCTGCCGGTAAACAGCTTTCGCGTCATCATATGCCCCCGCTTCGGAAAAGTTCTTGAACGCTTCCTTGACAAGAGAAAGATCGTCGGCATACTTCAGAGCCAGTTCACGGAAAACCGTCGTGCCTTTCCTCATGCGCCCGGTCACTCTGTAAACATTGGCGAGTGCGTGGAGTGCCCAGCGGCTTTTGCGGAGTGCCAGCGATTTTTCAAGAAGCGACTCCGCACGTTCAAAGTCATTCCGGCAGTAATAGTTCAGTGCAAGATGGTAAAGCGTATAATAGTTTCCGGCATCCGCGCCATGTGCCGCTTTGCGGATCAGCTCGAACCACTCATCCTGAATCATGTAGCCGGAAGGCGCTTCTTCGGGGTCTTTGGCTCCGAACGAGCCGGTACGGAGCAGTTTGAGAAAATCGGCGTTTTCCTCATCGCATGAAACGAAGTCAAGGTAATCCGGGAGCTGAGGCGCGCCGGTGTGTTTGCGCAGTTCGCGGTCCAACGCCCCCCATCCGGAGCCGCGGAAAAGAAGCTTTCCCGGCTGTTTTGCAAGTGTTTCCCGTGTCTCGGAAAGCATTCGATCGAGCCTTTGCCGCGGCAGAGCCTTTTCCAGTTCGGCTTCCACGGTGTTGACGGCTGTGTCCCAGTCCCCGAAAATCCTGCCGGGTTCCGTGTGAATTGCCCCGTATGCCTCCAGCCATTCCCATGCGGTTTTGGGCGGCATCGGCAGGCACTCCATCTGAGTCCGTCCGAGTCCCGCCTGAATTTCCAGATAATCAGGGGCTTCGAGGCTGGTCAGGCGCCGCTGCCAGTGCTGCCCTCCGGCGCACTGTCCCCAGACAAACAGTTTGCGTCCCCGCAGGCGATCGGTCGAACATTGGATCAGCCCGTAGCCGTCTCCGTAGATTGCAGCTTCGAATTTGCGGTTTTCCATGGGAATATTGAAGAAATGATCTTTACAGCTCCAGAAATTGGTCGGTCGCGTTGCATCGAAGCCTTCGGAGAACGGGAGCGGAAGCTTGGTCAGAGCGTGCTGGGAATCGTTCACATAAGTGTTGGCGAAGGTTGTGTGTGCCGGCGTCACGATGCGCATATCCTCGCATTCGGTTACGGCGGTGTTGCTGAAGTGATACATCGGAACCGTATATTCATTGGGATTGACGATCCGCATACGGGCAAAAAGGAATCTTTCGCCTTCGGGCAGGAAGAAGTCCATCTGGTAGGTTGCCGCCCGGTCGCGGCAGAATTCATACAGACGCAGAACCGGGGTGCCGTCCGGGAGGGAAAGCTGTGCCGCAAAAAGCGGGCTTGAGGTGCGGGCGTCATGTCCGCGGCGTCCGATGTTCCATTCGATCCCTCCTGCAACCCACGCGTTGCGGACAGCGAAATTCCCCGGCTTGAAAACCGGGTTGCGCGTCACCAGATCGCGTTTTTCCGTTTTGTCGTAGAGGCTCCATACCCTGCCGCCGAGCGTCGGGAGAAATACGGCTTCCAGATACTCGTTTTCCAGAATGATCGACGGAAATTCCAGCTCGCTTTCCTCCAGCGCATAGTTGTCCTGCATCGTAAACGGCATCGGATTGGGCATCAGCCCGTAACCGATGAAAAGTTCGTCGTCCTCGTCAACCTGCGTGGTGATCTTGTGGATCAATGAATTGCGAAGCGACGGGTAGGCGGATGGCTTTTGGATCGCATAACCGCGAATGCGCAGTATGTCCTGGCGTATGGATGTCATATCCCGAATCCTTTCTTTCTGTTTGATGCAATATGATTCAAAACTGTTTCCTTTGAGTGTTGCCCCCGCAGGGACAATCACCGGAAAAGCCTGTTTTTATACGATAACAATTTCAATCAAGGTGAACAAATCTCCTGAATAAAAAATGAATTTGCGTCTCTTTCCGGCCTCCATTTTTGAGCCATCCTACCTGGTTGAGCCTCTGATGACCAGAGAGGGTTCCAGCAGTTCCGACTCGGCTGCTTCGCCGTGAATCATCCTGAGAAGAAGATCGGCGGACCGGCGCCCCAGTTCCATGACGGGGATGTCCACGGTTGTCAGCGGCGGAGTCGCCAAAGTCGAATTTTCCGTATTGTTGCAGCCGATGACGGAGATGTCGCCGGGGACGGAGATTTCATGCCGCTTCAGCTCCGCCAGCAGAGTGATCGCCAGTTCGTCGGATGCGCAGATGACTCCGTCCGGACGGTCTTCATGGCGCAGAAGTTCCGCGCAGATTTCCGGGACGGCGAGGCGGTCCGAAAAATCGGCGGTGAAAATATTTTCCCTGCGGAGTCTTGCCCCGTATTCCAAAGCCGCCGAATAGACTCCTTCCCTGAATTCCGCTGAAATTGCGATTTTGTCCCCGGGATAAATCAGCGACAGATTTCCGCATCCGGTCCGGATCAGATGCTCCGCCGCGAGGAATCCGGCATGTGTGAAATTGATTCTGGCAGCATGGACATCATGGTTTATGGGATAATTCTTCACGAACAGGTGGGGCAGTGAAATCTTTTCCAGTTCGGCAAGCATCAGTTCGTCCAGTTGATAGGTGCCGATCAGAAATCCCGCATAGCTTTCCGCCAGGCGCGTCAGATTCTCGTCGTGAAAACTCCGTTTGCTTGCGAGAATGTCAAGGATGTATCCGTTCCGGCTCAGTGTTTCGTCAATTCCGCGGATCAGCCCTCCGGTGACGGGATGTGCCATATAAGCCGTGTCGTAAAGCATCAATGCAATCTTGCGGGAATTGGCAGGTGTTGCGTTTCGGACGAAAGTGCCTTTGCCGT
>DXVA01000408.1 GCA_019408975.1 Lentisphaeria bacterium
TTCAAATATTTTCTCATTTTTTTCAAAAAAGCCTATTGACGATTATGCTGAAATAGTTATAATTATAAATCAGGCGCCCATTGTATGAAAGTGTAAATATGAAATTCTGGAAAGGAATACCATCATGTCAAAAAGGAGTTTATGGTATGAAACTATGCGTTGTTTAAGAAAATTATTTATATTTATTGGATTATTTACTGTTATTTATCCGGTGGAGGCTTCTTCTTTGCCGAATGGAACCGTTTTGTATGAGGCGGAGAATTATTTTTTGAAGGATGGCAGATTTCGGATTGCCGAATGTATTCATGTCAGCGGAACACGTTTTGTTGAAGCGGTTCCGAAACATGCGAAGTCGGCGGATGAATGCCTTTTATTCCAGGCTGATTTCCCTGCTGTTTATCCGGAATATACAATCTGGGCCTGTGTCAGGAGATTGGACCTGGAATTGCGCAGCGCCGCATTGGAACCGCGAAAAATCAGAATTCCCGGCAGGGAATGGCATTGGGTTTCACTGGGGCGTTATCGGGCAAAACAGATTGGTTCCGCCTTTTCCATTTACGGGATTTCTGCCGATGGCGCCTTTGCCGATGGCGCAGGGCTGGATGCCGTGATTGTCTGCCCGGACAAGAATTTTGTGCCGCGTGGAGTTTTTCAGGGATATTCCGGCAAAGAGGAATACGGCGCCGGCAAAGGCGCGGTTCAGAACCTGCGGACGGTTGAAGCTGAAATCAATACCGTGAAGCCGGGAGAAAAGATTTCAGAATTTATTGCTTCCGCCAATGCTCACGGTATTGCTGGACATATTCCGGAAAATAAAGAATGGGATCGGCTCATGTACCACTTTTACTCCGGCAATCTTCTGGCGCCTCTGTTTTCCGCAAAGAAAAATACTGTTCCCGGAGAGGACGCATGGAATTTCAAGGAGATTGATGAGTTCATTTCGCGTGCGAAAACGCGTTGGGGCGTCAAAGAGATCATGCTTTTTCCTCAATGGTGGCTCAAGTTCGACAGTGGGAAGGGACCGACGCCGGAACAGTTGAAACATGGCTCGGAAATCCTGATGCAGCTGGTGCGGCGTTACGGCAGCAAGGGGGCTCCGCATTATGTGAGATACTGGGTGCTCAGCGACGAATGGGCGTGCGGAGGGTACTGGAAAAACAATTACAGAAAGTTTGCATCATATTATGCTTCTCTGGTCAGGCTTGTGAAAGCATTTAATCCCGAACTGATTGTTGGCGGTCCGGTGGACTGCTGGCCGAACGATACCATTACGGCGGAACTGCTCAGGCAGTGCCCTGAATTGGATTTTATTGCATGGAACATGTTTATCACCGGACGCGGAGATACGCCTTTGGAAGGATTGTTCCAGCGGACTTCTTTTATTCGCAGGGCTTTGCGTTCCAGCCGGGAACTGGGGCGCCGCTGGCATAAAAAGGACGTGCCGGTTATGATTACGAGCCTCGGTCCGAATTATCATGCATGGGACCCGCTGGACAAGCGTCTGGCGGAACCTGTAATCGGAGTCTGGCACGCGCTTGCTCTGAATTACATGGCGGAGGAAAATTGTGCGGGAGGCCTTTTCTACAATATACGTGCAAGGGACTGCGGTTTTTTCGGCCCGGGGGATTCGCTTGCGCGTTTGGCGAAAATGCAGCCGGAAGATGTTTCCGGAATGCTTGTCAATCTGCGACCTTCCGGACGAGTCGTGAAGTTTTATAAGACATATTTTTCAGGGAAATCCATTCTTCCTGTAAAATGTAGCGGAGACCTTCAGAATTTCAGTCTTGTGGCAGCTTCGGATGAAAAAGGGGAAACCATGCTTTCTGCGGTGAACTTTTCAGAGTCGCCCTGCCTGCTGAAGCTTCAGATGACTCCGTTCAAGATGGAGGCGTATGATTCCAGCCGGCTGCCTTCCCGCTTTCTTTATTGCGATCGGCAGACTGTAACGGAGGGGGAAGGGTTTTTCTTCCGTGCGGATGGAAAAGCCGAGCTTTGGATGCCGCCTTACAGTTCCTGGAGCATTGTCGTTGTGAACCGGGAAAATCCGGCAGCTGAAAAAGCGGCGGCGGAACAGAGAGAGGCTTACCGCAGCCAGGCTGCGGTTTTTCACCTTGACGGTGATCTGAATGATGCGGCAGGAACCGGCAGCAAGTCGCTCGGCTGGTATGGAGAACATTTTTCCGACACTCATTTCAAATGCGGGACAGGAGCGGGAGACTATACGGGAAATCTGCATGCGCGCGCCCGTATTCAGTTGAAGGGCAGGGCTGCGGCTCTGAATGGAAGCCGGGAGTTCGGCATTGCCTTCTGGATTTACAGGGTAAAGAATACTGCCGATTATGGCTCCATCCTGAGTTTTGGAAAGGGAAAACTCAGAATTCAGCATGTCGGTGGTGGCAATCCGGATACACGTTTCGAAGTGAAAGATGCCGGATTTTGCAAGTTCGGGGGAACCTGGAACCATTCGCTGATGATTCCGAAAGAAGAGTGGACGCATGTTGCTGTCACCGCCGATGGAAAGTTCGGCAGAATCATTGTGAACGGTCAGACAAAATGGAAATTCCCGCAGACGGGAAGCGGGCTGAATGGAAGCGATATTCTTTATCTGGGCAGTCAACAGGAAGACCTGCACCCCATTGACTGTTACATCGACGAGCTTATCCTTTCCGATCATGCCGCAGGAGAAGAATGGGCTAGGGATATTTACAAACGGACAAAAAGCGGGCGGAATTACTGAACATGAGAACAATATGCAAACAGGATAGAGGGGACATGATGAACCACTTCGGAAATGGCGGCAGTACGGCACAGGAGCAAAAAAACGCCTCAGGCGCCGTTCTGGTAAAAAAGATTTCTGTTTTTACGGAAATTTTCATGAGGACGATTTGCAAAAAGGATATTTTATCCCGGCGGAGACGATGCAGGGCGAATATCTTCCTGATTCCACTATTTTACGGTTCTAGGGGGCAACCGTCTGGATGCCGCCCTTTTTCTCCTGTCTTCGAAGTTTTCGGCTCGGATGTTCCGTCATCAGGGAAGACAAGGAGATTTTTTACTCTTATAGAGCTGTTGGTTGTAATTTCAATCATAGCCATTCTTGCAGCAATGCTTCTCCCCGCATTGAATTCTGCAAGAGAGAAAGGAAAACAGGTATCATGCCTCAACAAACAAAAACAACTGGCTATGGTTTTTCATATCTATGCTGGCGATGCAAATGATTGCCTGCCCATGAAAAAGTGGATTGCCGATTCCATTGCCGGAGGATCATGGTTTACGCAGATCAAACCATATCTGAAAGGCAGGCAGGGGGATTCGCTGAGCCTCGGCAAAACGTATCTGCAATGTCCGAGCAATACAAGGGAATTGCGTCCGACCTTTCCCTACATGACGCATTACGGAGTACTTGAGGGGGTTCTGGAGAAAAAACTGTCAAGATTCAGCCAGGCTTCACAGACACTTCTGACGGGTGATTATGGTATTTGCGCTCCGGCAGGGATTACTTGTCACTGGGACTGGTATCCCGGCTGGGTGAGGATCTGGTCCGGCGGTTACACTGAAACGACTACCAGTATCGCGCACCGGAAACGATACGTCGGTTCCATGCTGGATGGCAGCGGCAGCATTTTTGATTATGAAAAAGTTTCTTATCCGGCAGCAAAGAAATCTCCTTTGGAATATCCGATTCGCATTTATTACAATTGAAAATAAATTTTTCTGCGAAAAACTGCCCGGTCCCGGATTTTGTGAATCAAGGCTTTGCTACTGTTTCCTGTGCTTATACTGGAGAGGCGTAGCTCCGAAGTGTTTCTTGAATAT
>DXVA01000409.1:0-1537 GCA_019408975.1 Lentisphaeria bacterium
CTGTTGTTTTTGATTTCTTTTCCGGTATTGTTCTTTTCCATGGCAATCTCCTTTTTTGTTTTTGACGGAACCCCATGTTCCGTCTTCCGCTATTCTCCAAGCGTCAAACAAAAAGGAGGAAAAATGCCTGTTTTCGTTCACTCTTACGCTCATATTTTCCGAAAAAAGCGTCAAAGAAACTGGGGAAAGAAGGAAAGGCACTGCCGCATGACGGCTCAGGGCGAGAGGGATTACGGGCACCAGTCTATAATTCCGGTGCCGGGGTGCGCGTGCCGCCAGTTCCGGAATTCCTCCCAGCTTTTTACCCCACCTTCGATGACCGCGCGGCAATATTCAATTCCCATGATATGTTCGTTTTCCGGTGTGACATATTTCAGGGATTGAATGATCCTGCGATTTTCCGGGGTAAGGACCGCTGTTATCCGTTCTGCAACTTTCTCGAAAAAGCCGTCGTAGCGGGAACCTTTCCGTATTTGAATCATATCAATCTGCCACTCTGCGCCGTCTGCGGCGCGATAAGCGGCATGCCATTCCAGACATGCCTCCTCCGTATCGGCGAGATTCCGGCAGGCGAGTCCGCATACTGCGGGGTTTGCGGCAAATATGCCCATTGCGCGGAAACTTTCGGCAATATTCAGCTCCGGGGTATAAATGTGGAGATCAAGGTCTCTGTGTTTCGTAAGCAGCCCTGTGCGGAGCGAACCGACAAGGCGGATCTCCGCACCGATGGATTCCCATGCCTGAAGCACGCCGGAGTTTCTGATGATATCCCATGCTTTGCGCTGGTTTTCCGCTGCCAGCCGCCCGACCGGATCTTCCGGATCGCCGAAAATATCTCCGTGGAAAATCTGGGATGAGCGCAGATGTTTCTGTCTCTGCGGAAATTCCGCATCGAATCGGCACACATCCTCCGGAGACATATGGAAAAGAGAGTTTTCTTCAAAGCGCCCTGCGAAGCAAATCCCCTTTTTCAGAGGCAGAACTTGCAGGGCGTCACGGAAATTTCCTTCGGCATTGGTTACTCCGTATTTTTTCCCGGACTCGAATCCGAATCGGGAATAATAAGCTGGGCTGCCGCAGATGATGACTGCCGGGTACCCCGTGGAGCGCGCCAGCTTTACAGTATGTTCGATCAGAGCTGTTCCGACACCCTGTCTCTGAAATTCAGGAGCGACTGCCAGCGGGCCGAAAGTCAGAACCTCCCGTTTTCTGCCGTCTTTCTGCCTGATGACCGCTTTCTGTAATAGACGGCGCCCGCAAGCCTGCCTCCGGCTTCCGCAACGAAACAGAGTTCCGGCAGAAAAACACTGCTTTTGCGCAGACGGTGAACCAGCAGGTGTTCGTCACAACCGGGACGGTAGACGTCCCAGAACGCCTCCCGGACCAGATTCTCCACTGTTTTGAATTCATTTTCCTGCTCTTTGCGGATCAGAATGCGTGCCATTGTCATTCTCCTTGTTTTCGGATTCCGGGGAAGGGGGCTTCATTACGGCAATGAAAAACCGTCAGAATGTGAGCTGCTGCCAGACTTCCAGTT
>DXVA01000409.1:1547-3783 GCA_019408975.1 Lentisphaeria bacterium
CAGGTGATCGCAGAGATTCCATGCCCTAAGCTGCCAGCCGCCGTGTGCGCCGTGATAGAAACGAATCAGATTGACAGATGCGTTGTCCGGAACCGAAAGAATATTTTCGGCAGCTGTGATTCCCGCCGCCATCCGGAATATTCTCTGCAATGCTCCGCCATGCGTTCCGACCAGAATCGATTTTCCCGGGTATTTCAATGCGATATCCGTCATGAAAGTCTCAATCCGCTTCTGGAAATCCATGCGGCTCTCACCGCCGGGGAAAACGGTGTTTTCCGTTTCCCGAAGAAAAGAGGTGATCAGTTCCGGATGA
Source organism: Lentisphaeria bacterium (assembly GCA_019408975.1). Classification (GTDB taxonomy): domain Bacteria; phylum Verrucomicrobiota; class Lentisphaeria; order Victivallales; family UBA1829; genus UBA11452. Next base: position 1,861 of record DXVA01000409.1, read on the forward strand.
TTTTTTTCGATCTCCTCCTTGTCGCAGCCGTCAATTCTGCCGAGATTCCATTCCCGAAGTGCTTTTACCGGGTTGAGCGGGACATCCGGGTGGAAAGAAAGGATGCTCCGCACCGTTTGGAGCACGCGCGTGAGATCACTGGAAAAAGCCGCATCGAAACGGCGTTTTTTCAGATACAATGCCACCGCTTCCGCCTGTTTCAATCCGTTTTCATTCAAAGGAGTGTCAATCCAGCTTTGAATGCGGCATTGGCGGTTGGCGTCCGTCTCTCCGTGGCGGACTATGGTAAATTCCGTATAGTTCACGATTTGCTCCGTTTGTCCATGTTTTCGTCTTCCGCTTTTTTCTTTGCCGCGTCCATTCTGCGCTGTTCCTCGGCATCAAGTCTGTTGCATTCCTGATTGAATCGGCGCTGAATCTGTTTCTGTCTGCTGCGGATACGGCGGATAAGCTGTTTTCTGCGTTCCGGGCTCATCTTCCGTTTTGCGGATGGTTCTTTCAGTTTCGCTTCGCGCAGGTCCAGTTCCGCCAGTTCTTCGTCTTTCCGTGCCTCCAACTCCCTTATTTTCCGCCTCTTTTCCAGGCTTGCGGCAAAGATTTCCCGGGTCAGGGGATCACCTTCGTAATTTGCCAGAAAATCATCCGACAGCTCTTTGAAGAGAACCGTCGCCTTTCGGAGTTTCTCGTCTTTCTTGTAAGTGATGCGGATGCCGATGGAAACGGTATCCGTAATCCGGTAGTCCTGAAAAACATTTCCTTTTTCCGTGACGAGATCATCCGCGGGAATACAGAACGGAAGCGACAACAGGAGCAGGAGCGTCTTCCTCATTCTCCCCTCCGCTAAAATGTCTGGTGATAAGGATTCGGGTTCCCCGTTGCATCGTCCCGCAGAATGAACATGGCTCCGTAATGAAATTCTCCGCCTTCGCGGACAAACTGCACCAGGGTGCGCTGGAGCGATGTATGAATGGGAACGGTCTCCACTCCGTTCCGGTCGGCTTTGATGCCGAACACCCGGAACACCGTGTCCGCTCTGCCCGGATACGGGATCAGATAGCCTGCGCGCTGAAAAGCCAGAATGTTGGATGTCTGCGGCAGGATCTTTTGAAGCTGCGGGTCCAGAAGCCAGGATTCGCAGAAGAAAGCCTTCCAGTGATAGTCCGGCTCGTAACGTTTGAAAAATTCCATGGCGCGGAGCATGGAGTCGGCACAGAGTTCGTGGGTGAGAGCGCCGCCCTCCGGAATATGAATGTTGAGGACGGGATCTCCGAAAGACAACACCGGTTCCCAGTCGTTTTTGGGCAGAGAAGTCAGCTCCCGTTCCGCCCGTCCGTCCGGTGTGATGCGGTTGCCCGTATAGGAACTGGCATTTTCACGGTAGACGCTGGTCCAGCTTTCAGGGGAGGGGAGATCATGCAGATCGTCGCGGATGCCGTCCGCCGTGTAACGGAACCCCGCCTCAGAAAGTGCCGTGACCTCACCGGTCAGATTGTTTCTGAATACGAAAGTCCGCGACAGGAAAGTGTGGCGAAGGTTGAATTGGAGACGCCCGAAACTCAACACCGTGCAGTTTAGGTGTCCCTGGAGCCACACGAGAATCATCCATGCGATTCCGGGAGTGCCGAAATTCCGTTTGTAGTGCGCGACCCATACCGACATGTCGCGGAATGCAGAGTCGCGCATAGCATCGTCCCATCCGCGTTTTTCATAATTTCTGATCCCGAACGGAAAACCGGAAAGAACCAGCAGAAAGTAAAACACCCCGCATTGCTCCTCTCCGAGAATCCGTTCCAGCTTCGGGTCTTCGGGAAGCACCTCTCCGAACTTCAGCCCCTGAATGTAAAGCAGATCGTGCAGATCCCATAAAAGGCGCATGAAGGAATCACGCATCAGAAGCGCGTCCTTGACCGCTATGATCTTGCT
>DXVA01000041.1:0-3235 GCA_019408975.1 Lentisphaeria bacterium
CTCGGAGATGTGTATAAGAGACAGGGATACATGTAAGTGCTTCCGTGAGACTGCTGACGGACAGCTGTTCCCGCCGGATACGCAGCCCGCATCGGCGCCTGCAGGGTGATTTCCCAGAGATCGCCTTTCTGCTCTATTTTGGCGATATTGGGTGAGAAATTCTTGTTCGGGAGATCGGAAAGATCGGCTTTCGCATTGAAAGCTACGATTTTGAAAGTACGCTTGTCCCATTTTGACGCATCTTTGACCTTGATCACTTTATCCCCTTTTTTCACGGCGTCCGCCAGAACGGTATCCGTATTCGGTATTACGATGACGGCGCCGGACGGAATCGGATTGCCTTTTTCATCACAGGACGCCAATCCGAAATAGATTCTCGTATCCACCGTGGACCCGGGCACTTTGCGGAATTTGCCGGAAAGTTTATAGGTCTTTGCCGGATCAACCGTAATCGCCTTCTTGGAGGATATTGTAATGCTTTTCGGCTTCATTGTGATGACGCCCTCTGCATCCTGTGTAACGTTCTGGTTGACTCCAGCCCAGTCTGACAATGTTTTCGGTGCAATTGTCTCCGCGCCGCAAAGAACTCCCGCCGCTGCAAGAACTGCCGAAATTCCTGTGGTTTTCATGAATCCGTTCATTTCTTCTTCCCTTTTTTTTTTGATTGAAAATAAGTTACGGAAAATGCAAGAACATTTATATTATATGTTTCCGCCGAAGGATATCAAATCCGCACCTTGTCTCAAAGATATAAAAAAACGGAAAATAAATATGTTTTTCATGCACCGGCGGGAGCAATGACTTCGCTCCCGCGTTTTATGAAAAGAGATCGGATTCACCGTCGTCTCCGGCGAGAAAGGACTTCCCGTGTCTGGACATCAGCGTGCGAAGACCAGTGTATAACGTTGCAGGAGTTCCGGCGGAAGCGTGATCTTCCAGACTCCCCGGCTGATCTTCCGGAATGCCGGAGTGTGCCGTCCCTCATAATCCGGAGATACGGCGTAGACTTCTTTCAGGTGCGGTGCTTTCAGCAGAAAGACGACCGGTTCCGTGAGCGGCTTCCAGGTGCCGGGTGTTTTCCGACCCGTGATCAAAGTTCCCGGGGCGGTTTGGAGCCCGGCTGCATTCAGAAAATGTATGGTCAATGCCGTTCCTCCCGCTTCCTGCTGACAGGTAAGGGAGGTCATGACTCCTTCCGGAATTGCCAGTGGCTCAAAAACGGAATCCGCTCCCAGCTGATCGCGGAGAAATTCCAGTGCAAGACGGCGCAATCCGGAATCCGGGCGGTAATCATACCGCTGGTTTACGCTTTGCTCTTTTTCCATCAGAGCCGCCCCCAGAAGCGGGGCGCAATAGATCAGTTCCCCTTTTCCACAGGGGACCCTGTATGCCAGCGGACGCCCGGCTTCGTCGGAAAGAATCGCTTTCGCATTTGCCGCCGGAGTGCCGGAGCGCCTTACTGTCGGGAGCGCCTGTTTGAGGCGCAGTTTCCGCCCTTTATATTCAAGTGAATCTACTTTTGCTGTTTTTACGGGCAGTTCCGGACGGAATCCGAAGAGATCGGAAAAGGGCCACTCCTTTCGAATGTTGCCCAGATTGTCGCAGATTCCGGCATGGGCGCTCAGAAAGACCATGCCTCCGGCGGATGCGAAATCCCGGATGTTTTTCATTTGCTGAGCCGTCAAGCTGGACGCATTGAGCACCATCAGCTTTTTGAATCCAGCCAGTTTTTCCGGCGTAAGGCTCTCTTCCAGAATGAACTGGTTCGGGATGTGCAGGTCGCTCAGCAGTTCCGAAATGCCGAGCGGTTCCGCATAATAGGCGAAATTTACAGCCCAGTCCTTGCTGCTCATGGAAAAGAGAATCGCCGTATCGGAAAGCGGCCTGCTGTTTTTAAGATTGATATTTTCCTTGAATGCCGTGAACTCGCATTCTCCTTTTGCCGGTGTGGGAACGGGATCAATAAACCACGTGATCTGGCTGTTCATATTGTTCAGCGCCCAGCCGAAATAGGCGATGTCCCAGTTGCCCAGATGGTAGACCAGCCCGAAGATCGGTTTTGGATAGGCATTGGCAATGGCGCTTTTCATCTTCCGGAATGCGAGAACCGGGCGTCGGCTTGCCATGACATTGCGCGACATGATTTCCGTTCCCTGGAAGTCGACTGCACGGCCGGCTTCAATTAAATTGACTCCCTGTTCCAGCGTGGAATAATTGGAATACCAGCCGTAATGGGTAGTGTATTTCAGAATTGTGAAGTCGGTGCGGACGGTGTTGACCGCACGGCGCAGCCCGACCCACCAGTCGCCGATCGTTTTCATGCGCCATGCCAGCCATGCTTTCCACAATACGCTCCCTTTGTTTTGCAGTTCCTTCGAGGTTTCGTCCATTGGGAGAACCAGTCCGGTTTCCGCCGTAAAGGAGGCGCGGCAATGCGGACAGCCGCAATACCGCGGGGAAAAGAAACTGACTTCATCCACCATGATTCCGTCGATTCCCGCTGTGCGGGCAAGTTCCTTGACCGATTCGTAAAATTTGCTTTTCAGTTCGGGATTGTTGAGGCAGAACCCCCTGGTCGGCAGCCCGGTGTCCACTGTCCTCAGCAGTTCCGGAGTGCGGGCGGTCAGATTCCGGATTCCGGTTCCGTGATTCCAGAGCAGAGTCAGGTCCTGATGATCGATGACTTTCATATTTCTTTCGTGTGCAGCCTGTGCAACAGCCGTCAGGTTCCTGATTACCCGTTCCTTATGTTCCGGGAATATGTGGCGTGCCAGGAAACCGTTGATGATTACGGTTTTGATCTGTGATTTCTGCAGTTCATCCATACGGCGTTTGATTTTTTCCTCCGTATTGAATTCACTGAAACTGCCGGTGTTGCCGGGGCCGAGCGAACCCAGTGCGGAAAAGTAACGCCAGTCCAGTTTTCCGTCATTGGGCGGAAGCAGAACCTCCCGCTGCAGATTCAACTGGAAGTCCTTCGGAACAGTGAAATCATGCGGCGCCAGCGGCATGGAGTCGATTGCCGTCCGGTATCGGGGCGCGGCGGCATAGTCTTCGGCGCCGTGCATCACCGACGGTTCGAATTCTCCGCTCAGCCGCCAGAACCCGCGCCTGAATTTGAAATCCTCTTCCCGGTGCAGCAGCAGTTGGAATGCCGCCGTTGAAATCTGCCAGCTTCCGTCGAATTCCAGTGCGGCTGCTCCGTTTTCGATCCATTGGGGGAAACAGACTGTAG
>DXVA01000041.1:3245-20153 GCA_019408975.1 Lentisphaeria bacterium
GTAGTGACGGTTTGCGCCGGAACCTGGACGGCGTCTGCCACAGTTCTGCCATTGCAGCGGATGGAGAACTTCCCGGAGGGGCGGCTGCCGGCGGAGGAACGCAGTGAGATCAGGTAGAGCCCCGGGCGGGGCAATTTTGTATGGAACACATTTTTTCCTTTGCCGGATACGGCGGCATACAATGCGCCCGCAGGTGCAAAGCTGAGTGTTTTCAGCGTCTCAGGGGTCTGCCAGTTTTCCCTCGGAGCCGCCTGGTATTCCCTGCCGAATTTTTTTGCACCGAAAGACCAGAGCCGTTCAGCGGGCAGATCACTCATATAAGCGTAACTGCGCTGGGCATGCCGCTGATCGAACGGCGTTTTTCCCGTGAAAATGACAGCCTTGCTGTTGAGAGCCCCTCCGACGAAATCCATGGTGCGCCCTACCGATGCCGTGAGCCGGTCTTTGTCGATATGGATTTTCCAGAGCCCCTGAATCCAGTTGGGACCGTAGTCGGAATAGGAGGTCACTCCTTCCGGGTTGAAGTCAAAGACCACCCTCTGACCGTCTTTGCCGTCGAATTCCAGCCAGCGGACTTCGGCTCCATGCAGTTTTTTCAGTTCGTCTTCCGTTCCTTTGATGACAACGGGTCTGGTGGTTCTTCCTGTAATCGCGAGAAAGGATTTTCCCCGCAGGGCATTCCGGTTCACCGTCAGACTGTAAGTGACGGGCGTCTTTTCCTTGAGCCGATAGGATTCCACCTGTGTTTGAATATTGATTTCGACTGTGTTTCCGTCCGGTGCGATTGCCGCCTCCCTGCGGAACGGCAGGTATGCCTTGTTATTCCAGCGGTTGCGCACCTGCCAGCCGGCGTTGTCGGTGACTGTCTTCTCATGGTCGTTTTCACTCATGAGAGCAACTTTTCCCTGCCGCAGAGTTTCCCCGGAGACCAGAGATTCCGCATTCCAGCGGACAGCCAGATTTTCCGTATTTTGAAGTTCGAGACCCGCCGCCGGCAGAGTTGCCAGCCCGATTGTCAGTATTGCGATATGCGCATTCATCTTCACTCTCCTGCTCATTCTCTGTTCCATTTGTTGTTTGTCTCTCCCGTCCGTCCCAGATATTGAGGGGCATACGCAAGGGCATAATTTCTGCTTCCTCCGGGAATCCGCATTGCTGAAACATGGCCGTCGCACCACAGAAGATTTGTGCTGTCGGCATGTCTTACTGCAACGTTGTAATCATTGTTCTTACTGCTTGCTGCATAAATATCATTGCAGATGAAATATCCCCGTTTGCGGTTGACTGTTCCTGAATAGAAATAACGCATTGTTTCTGCTGTCAGGATTACATTGGAGACTTTCTTTATTCTGCTTTCCACTGCCGGTGTCATTGTGCCGTTGACCCGTTGGCTGGTGGCGACGTTTTTGTAATTATAACCATAACTGATATAACCTGTGGCGATTCTGTCCGGCATGTGACTTGGACAAGCTACTATTGTTTTCTCCAGTGTCGTTCCTTTGAGTGGTTTGCTGTAAAGATGTGTCAGCACAAAATGCCACATGTTGCCGACAGGGTTGCCTGTATCGGTGATAGTGGAATCGACATTGGCATTGCCTGTCTGATAGTATGGAAACGAACCGTTGAAATCACCGGTATAATTAGCGAAAAGAATGCCGATCTGTCGTTGATTGCTCATGCATGTTGCGATGCGTCCCCGCTCCCGTGCCGCATTGAGAGCCGGCAGAAGCATCGCTGCAAGAATCGCGATGATTGCAATTACGATAAGAAGCTCTATCAAGGTGAAAATTTGCATTTTCGTCTCGTTTGAGTTTAACCTGCGAATTTCACCTGCTGGAAGTTCTATCAATGCAAATGAATTCTCATGCTTCCTGCCTGTTCCGGGAAGGATGCCGGGCGATGGATGGATTTTGACTGACATTTTCATCTCCTGTTGATATTTTCCGTTTAGCATATTGTTTCAAAGAGTTGCCGATTCCCGCCAGACGATTTCCGCTTCCTGAATCTGAACCGGAGCCGGATCGGTATTGTTCAGGATTGCATCCAGTACCATTTTCGTATTTTCCTCCACCGGAATCCGGATCGAAGTCAGGCGCGGATTGTAATAGTCGCAGATTTCCGAGTTGTTGAATCCGATCACCTCCACGTCCCGGGGAACCTTCAGCCCATAGCGGCGCAGTTCGTCTATAAAACCGATGGCGGAACGGTCGTTATGGAATATGACGATCTCCGGTTTCAGTTCTTCGCGAAGTTCCATGAATTCCCCGGCACATCTTCTCCCATGCTCATACAATCTTTTGTTATCATAGGCTCGAAATATGAAACGCGGGTCGCGGATATACTTTTCCGGTTCCGGCAGTGCCGCATGGGTATTGATGTCACACATGATTCTCCGCTTGCCTGAATGCAGCAGATCGTCAAACAGACGCCGCAATGTCTTCTGGCGGTCGACTCCCATGCGGCAGATATTTTCCCGGAACAGTGTATCCTTCGGAACAGGAAAGAAATAATCGACGGCGAAAAGACGCATTTCCTTCAGCAATGCTGCGGATTTTGCCTGATCTTTCCGCAGACGTTCGTTGCCGGGCGAAAGCTTTCCTGCACTTGGCGGATATTCCCGCATCAGACCGAAGAGAATCACATTCTGAACACGCATTCCTTTCAGGAAAAGCAGGGCATCCGACAATTTGTTGCCGGGAACATTCTGAATGAAGAATTCCCGTCCCTCCGCCGTCAGGCGCTCCATTGTCATTTCCATTGCCCGCGAACTTTTTTCGGAACTGCTCTCATACAGCACGATCAGGCCGACAGCGCTGGAGTCGGAACATGACAGTTTCCGTGCCAGACGGTTTGGGACATAGCCGTTCGCCTTTGCATATTCTCTGACTCTTGCCACCGTTTCCGGGCTCAGTCGATAACGGCTCAAATCTGCGGACAGACACATCGAAACAGTAGAGCGTGCCAGATGCAGCTCTTCCGCAATTTCCCGGAGGTTTTTCATACCGCAGCGATCCTTTCATGTCTCTTTTTGATGTTGAACCGTTTCAACAATATTAATTATAATTAAAAATCTTATTTTGTCAATAGGTGTTTTCCTGAAAAAAGGAGTTTTTTTGAATGAATTTTGCAGCAGAGCGCAGTACATCGGAACAAACATGTAAAACGTCAAGCCGTTTTACATGTCTTGACTTCCGGCACCGATTTCACCGTTTCCTGTTTATGAAAAGAGGTCGGGCTCGCCGCCGTCTTCCAGGAACGGGGCAAATTTTTTGCGGAGTTCTTCCAGCTTGTCCAGATAATACGCCACGTTTTCGTCACGTTTTCCTTCTGCGGCGTCCGACAGCAGCTTGGAGTTTTCCACGACCGATACCTTTTTCTTTTCGCCGGTGATGTAGAATGTCACCTGATCTCCCTGCCTGTAATCGCGTCCGGAGGCGATTGCCAGTTCATACGCGGCGCTCCGGCGGGAGCCTCCCGCCGCCATCTTGCGCTTGTAGGTTTCCAGAGAATCCGAAAGATTTTCCGATTTGGCAAGATCGCGCAGAGGCAGTTCGTGATTTGTGATCGCTTTCACAAAGTAGTCGTGCGTTTCGCGGATCGTTTTCTGGTCATGCGTCAGCAGGCAATGAATGATCGTTTCCATATAACGCCGCTGGAACGGTTCGAGACCGCGCGATTTCAGCGCCGCCCCGGTGATCGACATCCTGCCGTCCGCATGGAGCAGTGCGTAATTCTTGCTTTTATAGCAGAACATCGCCTTGTAGGATTCATCGAAATCCACCTCGATTCCTTCCGGAAGCGCTTTTTTCAGAGCCGCGCCGATCGAATCCGGCGTGGAACTGTTCCGAATCTGGAAATAGATGCCGTCGGTATCCATTTCGATGATCTTTGCGCCGGAGCTTTCCAGAGTGTCAAGCATCAGCGTGAGAATTTCGCGCCCGCGCGTCGTGACCCGTTCCGCCATGTCGTAATCGTTCAGGAAGCCCTGCTCGAAACCGAGATAGCCGTAAAATGAATTGATCAGAATCTTGAAGGTCGACTGCAATGCGCTGTAATAGTCTTTTTCTTCGGCGGTCTTTGCGTTTTTCGCGGAATCCTTCGCGTTCAACCGGAACGTGCGCAGACGTTCCAGCAGGCGCGGGAACACGCCGAGAGAATCGCGGGCGGGCGTCCATTTTTCGGAAAGGATGATTGACGGATAAAGCGAGCGCACGTCGCAGTGATCGATATTCTCGAATACGCCGGAGTCCAGCGCCCGCGTCAGAGCGCCGCTGAAAGGGCGTCCGCGTTCGGGAACCGGGAGCGCATGTCCGGCTTTAAGATATTCCGAAGCCAGCAGTGCGTCGATCCGTGTCGCATTGCCGCGCACGATGCAGTTCTGGTAGCTGATCGGCACCAGCTGCGCCTGATAAAAGTAACTCGGCGACAGGATTGCGGAGAGTGCGCGTGTTTCCCGCACATCGTCCAGCGCATATTTCAGGAGATTTTCGCGGTCTTTTTCCCACGCCGCCGAAATCTCAGCCCCTTCCACATAGGTGCGGTCCGGCGCGGCGACCCCGAAATGCTTTGCCGCATACTTGAGATTATAGCTTTCCAGGCTGCGGTGAATCGCATCATAGAACAGAAGCAGATGGAACGTGTCCGCCACATGCCGCCCGTAGATGTCGTAACGTGTGTAATTGACGGTGCGTTCGGCGATGCTGATGCGGGAATTGCGTTTTGCCGGAGCCGAGCCGTCGCGTCCGAGCAGAAGTTTGACCTTGTGCCGTTTTGCGCGTTCTTCGATGTAGGGCAGGTCAAAACGGAAAATGTTGTGTCCTTCCAGGATATCGGGGTCCCGCTCCCGGACCGTTGCGACAAATTCTTCAAGCAGTTCCTTTTCCGTATGGTCTTCAAGGCTGATCGCCTTTTCCCAGCCGGTGCTGTCGGACATTGTGATGATGATGATCCTGTCCTCTTCCCGCTTCGGATTCGGAAAGTCGAACTCCGGCGAACAGAGAGTTTCGATGTCGAACTGCATCCTGCGGATCTGCGGGAACGTCATTCCGTCAAAGAGCCGCATGTCTTTTGCCATCAGCGCCTGCTGAACCATGTCCGTGAACAGGCGGTACGGCGCGCCCGGAGCGCTGGCATTGAATCCCGTCACCTGTTTCAGAAGTTTTACGGCTTTGTCGTAAAGCACAAGATCGCCGAACGTTGCGAGATACTGGCAGGGTTCGCTGCCATCCAGTTTCGTGACGCTTACATCGCCGTCCATATCGCAAAGAAAATCCGGCGCGGACATCAGCAGGAACGGACGGAACTGTTCCATGCGTTTTTCCACTTTGCCGCCTTCACGGATAAACATTGTCACTGCGCCGGACTCCGCCACTTCCAGCGCGCAGAGATTCTTTACCTTGTTTTCTGACTGAAACATCATCGTTCCCTCCCCGTGTGTTGCAAAAGGGCGGACCGGAAAGGGAATTGATCCACCCTTTCCCTGTTCGCCTGAATATTTCGTTTTTCTGTCATTCAAAGCTGATATTTTGCGGCGAGCTTCTGCAAAGCCGCAAACTGGCGGTCGCTGAGCGCCTTGCCTTCGGAACGCTGTTTCGACAGCGATTCGTAAAACACCTTGTCGTCATAAATGCGGCGCCCGACTTTTCTTGCCTCGTTCCACTTGGTCACGTGCGAGAATTTTTCCAGAAGCGCATCGGCTTCCGCCATCATGGCGTTTGCGGCGGCGGACGCTTCCGGGGAAGCCGCTTCCGCCGGAACTACATTCAGAATGGAGGCGATCCGCTCGAAGTTCGGAATCTGATCCTGATATTTCGATGCCATTTTGCCTAGTGCGGCAAGCTGTTTCTCCGAAAGAGGACGCCCCCCCTGACTCTGTGTCTTGAGCGAAGTATAAAATTTTTTGTCGTCATACACCCGCCTGCCGGTTTTTTCCGGTTCCTTCCACTGGACGGAATCCATTGCCGTAAAGACCTCCGCCATATCATTCTGAGGCGGTGCGGCGGCAGCCGCCTGTTCGCGTTTTGCCTGCCATTCCTCCTGTTGAGCCTGACGTTTTCTGATCTGCTGCGCGGCATCCGCGAGGTCTGCCGCAAAACCGTGCTCCGCAGCCAGTTTTTCCAACCCCGGCAACTGGCTTTCATACTTGATCGCCAGCTTGAGCATCGCCTCCCACTGACGCGCGGAAATTGCTTTTCCCCCGTCAAAACTTTTCTTGAGCGAAGTATAGAATTTCTTGTCGTCATAAGTTCTGGACGCGCCTTTTTCGGGAGCATCCCATTGTGAAATTCCTTCCAGCAGAACTATCAGCGCAGCGGCTTTGGACGCTTCGGGAGCGCCGACGCTCTTGGCGGCATTCAGCCATTTTTCAAACTTGCCGTAGAATGCGTGCATCATGGCGGTCCACTGGATTTTGCCTTCCTCGATCTCGTCAAGCTTGTTTTCCATTTCCGCGGTGAAACCGACCTGAAAGAGTTCGGGCAGGCTCAAAACAAGATAGTCGTTGATCTGGAATCCGAGGTCCGTCGGGATCAGCTTGCCTTTTTCCTTGAGAACGTACAGGCGCTCCTGAATGGTATTAACGATCGTTGCATAGGTGGACGGGCGCCCGATTCCGTTGAGTTCGAGTTCCTTGATGAGCGTCGCCTCGGAGAAGCGGGGCGGCGGCTCGGTGAACTTCTGCTCGGAAAGGGCATCCAGCAGACGGCAGGCATCGCCTTTCCCGAGCGCTTTCAGGATATCCGCGTAACGTGTTTCCTCGTCCTCCTCCTCGACGCCCTCCTCTTTTATATTGTAGGCGCGCAGGAAACCGGGGAACGTCGTGATTGTCGCCGTGGTTCTGAAATCGTAAATGTTGGAATCCGAACCTTTTGCCGCGACGTCAACCGTGGTCCGCTGCTGTTCCGCCGGCGCCATCTGGCTCGCTGTGAACCTGCGCCAGATCAGAGTGTAAAGTTTCAGCATCCGGTCGTCAAGGAACTCTTTCACCTTTTCCGGCGTCAGATTGACGTCGGTGGGGCGGATCGCTTCGTGCGCCCCCTGGGCGGACGCCTTCGATTTGTAGACATTATGTTTCGGCGGCACATATTCCGGGCCGTAATTCGCGGCGATGAAACTGCGGGCGGCGTTCTGCGCCTCGACCGCGATCGCCACGGAGTCCGTTCTCATATAGGTGATCAGACCGACAGGGCCGCCTCTGCCCACGTCCACGCCTTCATAAAGCTGCTGGGCAATGCGCATGGTCGTATTGGCGGAAAAGCCGAGTGCCGAACTTGCCGCCTGCTGAAGCGTGCTGGTGATGAACGGCGGCGCGGCATATTTGCGGCGCGGCTGGGTCTCGATGTTTTCCACGGACCAGTTTTTCGCGCCTTTTACCGCGGTCAGGAGTGCGTCGGCGTCCTTTTTGCTGCCGATTTCAAATTTATCGCCGTTGATCTTGAACAGTTTTGCCACGAAATGTTCGCGCGGATTCTGTTCCGGCGAGAATTTGGCGAGGAAGTTCCAGTATTCTTTCGGGACAAATGCCTGGATCAGGCGTTCCCGCTCGCAGACGAGGCGCAGTGCGACGGACTGGACGCGTCCGGCGCTCAGTCCCTTTTTGATTTTTCCCCAGAGCAGCGGACTCACCATGTAACCGACGATGCGGTCGAGCACGCGGCGCGCCTGCTGTGCGTCCACACGGTCGATGTCGATTGTACCCGGTGTCTGAAACGCCTTTGCAATGGCGGATTTTGTGATTTCATGGAACGTGACCCGATGAAATTTCGCCTTTTTGTTGGCTTTGGACAAAATTTCCTTCAAGTGCCATGCGATTGCCTCTCCTTCACGGTCCGGGTCGGGTGCGAGATAAATTTCGGAAGCCCCTTTTGCCGCGCTTTTCAGATCGCTCAGGTTCTTGCCGCGTTCCTTGCTTTCCTCATACTGCGGTGTAAAATCGTGTTCGATGTCCACTCCGAAAGTGCGGGTCGGCAGGTCCCGCACATGCCCCATGGAGGCTTTGATTGTATAATCCCGCCCCAGCATCTTGCCGATGGTCTTGGCTTTGGCGGGAGATTCCACTATTACCAGTTTATGATCCATATATGTCAACCTTCCACTTTCCGAAATAAAATTCATGTTATCACGTTTTTACATTATCTTCACTTTTCCAATATGTCAAGCGGGAATCTCCATGCTGCCGTTTCATTGCATAGCAATGATTTTCAAAATTATGGAAAGAGAATGGGCGGATGCCTGCCGGGAAACGGAAGTCTTCCGGGGAAAAACGGGGGCGGGGATACTGGCTCTTGAACGAATTCCGTCTTCACCATTCCTCCCGCCTCAGACAAATATTCCGGACGTTTTTTCGTTATAAAAATCTCTAAAAAAAATTATTTATCCTTGAATTTTCCACAATAAATGTCAGTATTGTTACGTTAAAAGAAAGATTGACAGGCAGAATAACCTTAAAACTTTCAGGAGCTTTTCGATGAAAAGAACAACCATACTGGCAGTCATGCTTTTTGTTTTTGCATGTGGAGTGCTTTCCGCGCAGGGGCCCGGGCGTCAGCGTCCCAGGCGCGGCGGGGATGCCCGGATGCAGCAGGACAGTTCCGCGGAATGGGCAAAAGCGCAGGCGGAACTCAGGAAAAGATATCCGGAGAAGTATAAGGAAATCGAAAAACTTCAGGAGACGAACCTGTTTGCCGCCATGGAGAAAATGCGTGAACTTGCCTCGGAAGCCTCTGTAACGCTTCCCGGTTCCCGCCGTGAATACAGGGGAGGACGCCACGGCGGCATGGGCGGCGGCATGGGAATGCCCGGCGGCATGGGCATGATGGGGAGTATGAGAAATCCGCGGGCTTCAGTCGAAGCGGAGCTGAAGGCGAAATATCCGGCGGAATATGCTGAAATCGAAAAACAGCGTATGCTGGCGGAAAACAAGCTGGAGAAGCTTGCGGAAAAAGCGAATATGAAACTGCCTGCGACGGCGGAATCAATCCGGCTTAAAATGGAGGAATTGAAGATTTCCGGCAAATATAAGGCTGAATTCGAGGAAATCGAGAAGCTCAGAACCTCCGATCCGCGTGCGGCGTTCCTGAAGACCCGGGAACTGATGGCAAAAGCCGGAATCGAAATGCCGGAAATGAGACGCGGCGGCATGATGGGCTCCGCAGATTCTGAAACGGCGCCGCCGCGCAGCAGCCGGGCGAACCCGATGCGTCAGATAATGGAACTCCGCAGGAAGTACCCGGAGGAGATGAAAAAGCTGGATGCTCTCCGCCGGGATGACCCCAAGGCTTATCGCGACGGCATCATGGAACTGTTGAAGAAATCCGGAGCCGAGCCGGTGAAAGCACCGAAACAATAACGTTTTCATGGACGGACTATGAGGTTTTCCAAAAATAAAGAGTTTGCCGTTCTCCTGTTCTCCGCGGATCATGTCCGATGCTGTATGTTTCGCCGGGACTCGAAAGGGGTTCGCCTGAAAGCCTGTGCTTCGGGCGAACACGACGGAACGGACCCGGCGAAAGCATGGAAGCAGGTTCTGCACGAGGTCGGTTACAGCAGGGTCTGTCCGCTGATGATTTCCGGCGCTCTCAAGGGCGGCACTTTTTTCCGCTGCACCAGCGTCAGGCTTGCCCCCAAGGCGATGCGGAACGCACTGGAGTTTGAACTGCCGCAGAGACTGTTGCAGGACACCGGGAACCATGAACTGGAATTTGTCGAGCTTGCGGGGGAACCCGAGAGCGTGCCGGTCAATGTCTATACCTTCCCTTCCGCCGATCTGGAAAACCTTGCGGCGATGATTACACAGAGCGTCAGGAAAGCCGATTACTTCATTTATCCGCTTCTGGCTTTACGGGAGTCCGACGGTCCGGTTTTCCTGCCGGAGGTGGAGCCTGATTTCTACTTTGCCGACGGTGAATGGCACCCGGCGGATGAATTGCCGCCGGATTGGTTTTCCTGCTGGGAGAGGGAACTGCGCGGGGAGTTTATTCTGCCGGAGGATTCCTCTTTCAAGCTTCGCGAATGGCTGGGGTGCCTGCTGGTGGCGCGCCTTGCCGCTTCGGATGACGTCCGGCATACATTCAGCGGACTGAATATTCTGCCGAAACAGCTTCGTCCCAGCCGCCTCCGCAATCAGCTGCGCCTGACTGCGCTGCTGCTGGTTCTGCTGGCTGCCGATTTCGGGTGGGGATTTGCCGGGCAGCTTTCCCGGCACCACAAAGAGTATTCT
Organism: Lentisphaeria bacterium; assembly: GCA_019408975.1. Taxonomy (GTDB): domain Bacteria; phylum Verrucomicrobiota; class Lentisphaeria; order Victivallales; family UBA1829; genus UBA11452. The sequence continues at coordinate 13,462 of DXVA01000041.1, forward strand.
TCTCTTGTCGACACACGGAACCGGCTGCGTTCGCAGGTGACTGCGGCGCAGAGAAAGCTGAAGTCGGCGGAAAAGGAGCTGCGTGAACTTTCCCGTGTCGTCAATCAGTCGGCGGGGGAACACGATGTGATCGGCAAGCTTGCCGGATTCTCCTCCGTCCTTCCGAACAATGTGATGGTCATGAATCTGCGTTGGACGGACAGCAGTGTTGATCTTACGATGCGCAGTGAGGCGGAGAGCCTGAACGTGCCGGAAATGCTTCGCCCGCTCAAGTTCTGGAAGATGGAGCAGATTCAGCAGCGCCGCCGGAACAATGATGTGACGAGCATGATTATGTTGAAACTGGTTCCCGCGGAGGAGAAGAAATGAATGCAGAATTCAAAGAGTTTCTGAAAACGGGAAAGGGCAAATTGCTGGTCGCCTGCGGTGCGCTTCTGATCAGCTGGATTTTCCTTTTGACACAGCTCAGCGGCAGTTTTTCCTCATGGTTTCCCGACGAGGGGCGCAAGGAGGGACTGCGCAGGGAAATCAAAAAATTTGAATCTGAACAGCTGGTCCAGCAGAAAAAACTCAAAGAGATGGAGGCGCTGCGCGGGAAATACCGCGCCATGATTGAAAACAGCTGGCAGTTCAAACGTGACGGCGATCCGGAGCTGCTTCTGCGGCAGAAAGTCGAGACGGCGGCGAAGGAGTCGGAACTCAGCCTGAATAATCTCGGTTCCGTCAGGACGTCGCGGATCAATGACGACCTTTACTTTGCGGAGCTTGATGTTTCGACCAGTGCGCCGTTTGAAAATCTGATGCAGTTCATTGCAAAGCTCCAGGAGAGCAAACCCCGGCTGGCATGGCGCCGCATTACAGCAAACCTGATGTTCCGTCCGCCCGCACAGCAGAATACGAAAGTCGTGACGAATACGGCGGTATCCGCCGCTGCGCAGACCAACCTCATGTTCAACGGTACGGTTCGCGTGATCGCTTTCGACGGGGAACTGCCGCCGGCAGGCGGGCCGCTTGTGAAAACGGCGTCGAAAACGGAGGTGAAGAAATGAAAGGGCTTCTGATTCTGTTCAATCTCTTTCTTGCGTCGATGCTCGTATGGGGGCTTGCTTCGCATTTCAAACCAGCCGCATCGAAAACAGTATATACCGTGAAGAAGCGGACGGCGTCACAGAAAAAAGAGACTGTCGCGCCGGCAAAACCTGCTGCGGTGCAGGAAAAGATGACGCCGAAAGAACAGCTCGCGAAAATCATTGAGGCGAATATCTTCAATTCCGACCGCTGTCCCAATGCAACGGCTACAGGGCGGAATGCCCGTGTCGAGCTGTCGCTTGTCGGCACATTCAAAATCGGGGATTGTGTCGGAGCCATCATCAAACAGAAAACATCCGGCGGCAATAACAACCGCTTCATGCCCTTCATGCCGGGGATGCCCGGAGGATTCCCGCAGGGGCGCCAGATGGGGATCAGCCGCAATAACCGGAACCAGAATAACGGCGGGCGCACGGGGGGGCATCCCGGCGGTATGATGGGCATGTCGGGGGGAATGATGCCCGGCGGTGCCCGGAATATGAAAAACAGCGGCATGGTGCGCGGCGTTCGCGGGCAGATGCCGGCGATCGGGACAAATGTCACCGCCGCGACAGCCGGCAATCAGATGACTTACAAACAGTATGTCCGTCTTGGCGAAACCCTCAGCAACGGCTACAAACTGGTCGAAGTGAACCGCGACAGCGTGCTCCTGACACGCGGCAGCGACAAGCTGGAGCTTGAACTGCTGGACGCCTCCAAGAATACGCCGCAGACCGCCCGTCGCAGCAACCGCCGTACGAATACCGGCACCCAGATGCTTCAGACACTTCAGAATATGCAGCGCATGCAGATGTTCCAGAATATGCAGATGATGCGCATGATGAGGCAGAATCAGAATCCGCCTCAACAGCAGAACAACAGCAGCAACATGCGAAGCAGCACAAACCGCAACCGCGGACGTACCAGGTGAGATCAATCATTCAAATTAAAATAGGATTCAATCAACATGGCTCATTTTCTGCGAAATCAAAAATTGCACCGGGTGTCCCGTATTGTGATGCTCTCACTCTCTGTGGTCTTTTTGCAATCCTGTTCCCATATCAAGAAGGATCTTGAGGAGATCAATTCCGATGAAACGGAGAAGGAGGAGCCGGGGAAAGCGGATCGTTTCGCATTTCTGAAGAGCGAGATGAGGGAGGTTCCGAAAGACACCGGTACGACGGAATCCATCAATGAGGAACTGGTCAGGACGGATTCGGACAAGGATGTTCCCACGAGCTTGAAAAGCAAAACCGAAAAGATTCCGGTGACGGCACTGGCGCCCAAACCTGAGAAAGCCAGGGAACCGCTCCATTTTTATGATGATTTCATCATCCTGAACGGAGATGAGGAGGTCGCGGTTAATCTGGTGTTCAACAGTGCGCCGCTGCTGGATGTGATTCCCTCTTTCGCGGATGCGCTCGGGTTCAATTTCCTCGCGGACAGCGATCTCAAAGGCGTTGTAACATTGAATATCGACCAGAAGATGACACGCCGCGAACTCTGGAATACCTTTGACAAAATGTTGAATCTTTCCGGTGCGGGCGTCACGGTGGAAGGCACGCTTCTGCGGATCATGGCGCTGCCGAAAGTCGCGCGCCAGGCGGATTCCCGTCTGGCGAAGGACGGCACCGGCGAGCTGTTCTATTATCCGCTGAAAAACACGACTGCGAAAGAAGTTGTGAACCAGATCAAACCGTTTGTCGGAAATAATGCCGTTTGCGTGGAACTGACTCGCCCGAATGCGGTTATGATCGCGGACGACCGTGCGAATATGCCGAAAATCAAACAGCTTCTTGATGTGATCGACATGAGCGGGAAAAGCAACTGGAAACGCAAAATCGTTCTTTGCTCCAATATCCTGCCGAGCAAACTGACGGATGAACTCAAGACCATTCTTCCCGTTCTCGGATTCAATGTCCAGCAGATCACGGATAAAACCGAGACGCCCGGTTCCGTTCAGATCAGCGGGCTTGACCGTCTGCATATCCTGGTTGTTTCAGCCGCGACGGAGGAGGCGATACAGGAAATCGAACAGTGGGTGGATCTCCTCGACAGTTCCAATTCGCTGGATCAGGAACGTGTTTTCGTCTACAAAGTCCGTCACAACAAAGCCGCCCAGCTGGCGCAGGCGCTGTCCGTGATTTATGATATTCAGGGGTCAAGCCTTACGATCGATACCACGAGCGGCAATACGAAAATGGAGACGGTGACTTCCAATCAGGCGAACCGCAGCCGGACTGCTGCCAACACCCGGAACAGGACTGCGGCGGGACAGGTTGACATCAACAGCACCGAGAATACTTTGACTGACCGGAATTCCAATGTTTTCAATACGCCTGTCCGTGTATTCGCAGATGGGGTACTGAACCGTCTTGTGATTCGCACGACGCCGAGAACGTATGCCTCCATCAAGGCGTTGATCAACCGTCTGGATGTCGTTCCTGCACAGGTGCTTCTGCAGATACTCATAGTCGAGGTGACCTTATCGGAATCCACTCAGTTCGGTCTGGAGCTTTCCGGTTCCTATTCCGGCAAGACCAACTCCCTGATCGGCACCAATTATTCCAATTTGACGACTCCGACCGTAACGACGACCAAAGACGAGAATACCGGTGAAATCACAAAGACGACGAACCGTCAGACCGGTTTCAGCTATTTCCTTTCCGACCCGGATAATCCAAGTAATAAGTTCGCCTATATCCGCGCACTTGCCGGAAATGGAAACATCAAGGTGGTTTCCAGTCCTCAGCTTCTCGTTTCCAGCCACACGGAGGCTTCGATCAACGTCGGGACAGAGGTTTCCGTGATTACCGGCACTATTACCAATACATCGTCTGATGGCGGTGTCCAGAATGCCTATCAATATCAGCAAACGGGAGTGACTCTGACCGTAACACCGCAGATTACGAGCAATGATCTGATTTCCCTGAAGATTAAACAGGAACTTTCAAGCGTCGATTATGCCAATGCGACTGCCGAGAATCCGAATCCGAATCTCAACAGCCGGACGATTGACACGAATATGACAATCGCCAACGGCAAGACCATGGTGCTGGGAGGATTGATTCAGGAGAAGAAAACCGACAGCCTTGATTCCGTTCCGCTGATCAATCAGGTTCCGATCCTTCGGCGGCTGATCGGTTCCACGGATGCTTCCGTCGAACGTTCCGAGATTCTGGTCCTTGTGACCGGATATATTGTCAATGAGCGCAACAAGGTTGAGGAGCTGATCGAACGTTACAACGACGCCTTGAAGGCGCTGAATGATTTCGACGAAAATCTGTCCGGGAAAAACGGGGTGTTCCTGACCAAACCGCGTATCATGACAACGAAGGAGTTCTGGTCCAATGACCTCTTCTGAGCCGAAGAAACAGTCTCCGCGTCAGCGTCTCAGGGCGCTTTATGCGGCAAAATTTCCCGATTCCCCTATGCCTTCGCGGGAGGGGGACCGGACGCTGGTGCAGTCTTCCATCGCGACGGAAGCGGAATTGATCGCTCTCTATTCGGAGGCATACGGGGTTCCCGTTCTGCCCGAGGATGAGATCCGTCAGCCGGAGGCGTTTCCGAATGCCCCGCTGGATTTTTTCAACGCGAACGCATGTCTCCCTTATGAATGGGAGGAGGATTCGATCACTTTCCTTGTCGTGGACCCCTATGATCTTGACCAGCTCTCCTTTCTGGTTCGGAAAAGCTGGAAGCTGAAAGCGGAGTTCCGCTTTGTCCGCCGGACTTTTCTGGAACGTATGCTCAGCAAGATGCAGAGCATGGAGGAGGAAGATGAAGACACGGTGCTTGACGTGGATGATGAGAATACGCTCCGCACGATGGCGGGCGAAGCGCGGATCGTGCGTCTGGTGAATGACATTTTCACGCAGGCGATCGAACTCGGCGCCAGCGATATTCACATCGAACCCGGCGAGGACCATGTGGCGGTCCGCTGCCGTGTTGACGGCGTGTTGACGGAGATCATCAGCTGCCCGCTGAATCAGTTTCCGGCGATTGCATCGCGCATTAAACTTCTGGGCGGGCTGAATATTGCCGAAAGCCGTCTGCCGCAGGACGGGCGGACCAATGTTCAGCTCGGGCGCACCGAGCTGGATATGCGTATCAGCACGATTCCGATCCTGACCGGAGAGAGCATCGTTCTGCGCCTGTTGAATCAGGACGCAATCACATTCGACTTGAAAACGCTCGGCATGTCGGCGGAACATCTTGCACAGTTCCGGCGTCTTATCAGCATTCCCCACGGCATGATCCTTGTCGTCGGCCCGACCGGAAGCGGCAAGACCACGACCCTTTACAGCGTCATCAGCCAGCTCAACGACAACCGGAAGAAAATCATCACGGTCGAAGACCCGGTAGAATACAAGATGCCGGGGCTCTGCCAGATGCAGGTGAATGCGAAAATCGGCGTGACGTTCGCCAACGGGCTCCGCAGTATCGTCCGCCAGGACCCCGACATCATTCTCGTGGGCGAGATTCGTGACCGCGAGACTGCGGACATCGCGATCAACGCGGCGCTTACGGGACATCTGGTTCTGAGTACGCTTCACACAAACGATGCGGTCGGCGCAGTGACCCGCCTGCTGGATATGGGAGTGGAGAACTTTCTGGTTTCATCGGCGCTTTACGGTGTGCTCTCCCAGCGTCTTGTCCGCAAGATCTGCACCGCCTGCCGCGGCAGCGGGACGGATGCGCACGGCGTGAAGTGCCGCCGCTGCAACGGAAGCGGTTTCAAGGGGCGTTCCGGCATTTTCGAACTGCTGTTTCTGGATGACGATCTGCGCATGGCGGTGAACCGCAACGCTTCGAGTTCCGAACTGGAGGAGATTGCGGTGAAACACGGCATGGTGACGCTTCAGCAGGACGGTGCGGCGAAGGTCGCGGCGGGAATCACGACGGCGGAGGAGCTCAGCCGCTCCACCGCGGAGTTGTAACGCGGAGGGTTGCGGATGGCGCTTTACAAATATCTTGCGGCGGCGAAAGGCGAACAGCCTCATGACATGCTGATCGAAGCGGACAACGAGAAAGAGGCGTTGAGCAAGCTTCGCAGCCGCCATGTCATGCCCGTCCGCTTTTACGGCGAGGTCTCGGTGGGAGGCGGCAGGCTGATGTTCCGCCGTTCCAGAATCGACACCTACGATTTTACGCGCCAGCTTGCCCCGCTTCTCGATTCTTTCATTCCGCTGGAAAAAGCGCTCGGCATCATCGCCGAAAGTGCGGTCGAACCGGAACAGCGTGATTTCGTCAACTCGCTCCGGCAGGGGCTTCATGAGGGGAAAAAGTTCTCGGAGCTGGTGCGTTCCCACGGTTCGCTTTTTCCCGGTTATTACGCCAATCTGATCGAGAGCGGCGAGGAGACGGGATGTCTGCCGGAGGTTGTCGGGCAGCTCTACAAATTCATGGGGGAGAGCAAGGAACTCAGGGATTTCATCATTTCAAGTTCGATCTATCCGCTGGCGATTCTTTCGATTACGCTGATCGTGACGGTTCTTCTGTTTACGGTTTTTGTGCCCCGTTTTGCGAAGATTTTTCAGGATATGGGGCGCGAAATGCCGCCGTCGATGAATTTCCTGCTTGGCGTGAGCGCTTTTGCATCGTGGGCATGGTGGGCGATTCCT
>DXVA01000041.1:20163-20683 GCA_019408975.1 Lentisphaeria bacterium
CTGCCGTCGGCACATGGGCCGGTTTGAAACGGTTCTTCGGCGCGGAGGTGTTCCATTATAATTACAGCAGATTTCTGCTATCCCTTCCGCTGTTCGGCAGAATCATCGTCGATCTGGAAATGTGCAAATACATTCGCACGCTTTCCATTCTGATCGCAAATCATGTGGAGATCATCCGTACGGTGAAGATCTCCGGCAGGATCATACACAACCCCGTGATCGCCAAAGCTTTTACGGATATTGCGCGCAAGCTGAAAGGAGGCGCCAGGCTTTCCGCTGCGCTGGCGGGCAACCGGTTTGTGCCGTCGGGAATGGTGCCGATGCTGAGAGTCGGAGAGGAGTCCGGAACGGTCGGCGAGATGCTTTCACGCATTGCGACCCATCTGGAAAGTGACACGCGCCTGAAGATCAAACGCCTGCTGAGTTTGTTCGAACCGGCGGTAATTGTGTTTCTGGCACTTGTAGTTTTGGTGGTTGTGGTGTCTATTTTCGTAGCAATGATGGAAATCAATTCAATCAG
>DXVA01000410.1 GCA_019408975.1 Lentisphaeria bacterium
GAAGAAACAGCATGACGGGAAACATCGGATCAGCGGGATCGCTGAAATTGCAACGCCGGAGCATCAGCTCGTAGTCGTACCGTTTCGCTTCCGGCATATATTTCAGAAAATCCGTGAGAGTCAATTCAAAATTGAACGGTTCCGCCATACTGTATCTCTTCTTTCACCGGACTCACATATCCAAATCATTGCCGCGTGAACGGAGACGCGGCGCTCTGTTCCGGGGAGACTTCGCTTGCGTCTCCGGGGTATCCGTTTTTCTCGAAGCGCGTGCCTCCGGTTCTTTTTCCTGATCCTGCTGATCCCGCGTCGGAGCAAGTTCGCTGTTTTTCTCGCGCTGTTGCCCGATGTAAATGAGTTTGCCCATCTCTTTGGAGGAAATCGTCGCCCATTTGTCGCGGGAAATCGGATTCAGCCGCCCGTCTTTGACCAGCCGGACAAACTCGTTGAGCTGGTGACGGGTGCGCAATCCGTCTCCGGCAGGAGCTTCCGGAGCTTTCGCCGGAGCCGCCCGTTCCGGCGCCGGAGCGTTGCGGCGATTTGACGGGGGCTGATTGAAATCGACAGCTTGGGATTTCTCCCACGCCTTGATCTGTTTTGCGGCCTGTTCCGGCGTGATCGCGCAATACTTTTCATACGGAATCGAGTCGATCACTTTCTGCGCGACTGCCTGACGATAGGCGGTTTGCTGTTCCGGCGTCATTTGCGGTTTCATTCTTGCCATCTTCAGTTCCCTTTCGATTTTGTTGTTTCTTCTTTTTCGTGTTCATCTGGTTGTACTCCCGAACGGAGCGCAATCCGTTTTTGTACGGATGTCAGAATTTTCTGACGGGATTCAGTCCGGTCATTTGCCTCCATCCGGGAAGCGAAAAACTCAATGAACTGATCGGTGATTGCGTAATAATGGTTCCGCAGGCGCGATTTCTGCATGATGGTCGGCAGAAGTGTTTTCGGCCCTTTGCCATGCAGATAATCCCGCAGAAGAATGTCATTGTTATTGAGCTTGCCGATGTATTCCTGCTCAATCGGTGATATGAAAAAGACGCTGTAATCCAATTCCATTTCCCGCATTCCCGGTTCCAGCAGGGAGTCGCAGACAAAAAAGTTGTCTCCGTCCTTCGCGTTTTTGATGAGCAGATAATGCACCGGAAAATCAATGTTATGGAAATATTCCAGCCACGGTCCAAACGTCCTGACGGAATCCGGATCGGAAGTCACACAGCCTGCCACGTAAATATCCACATCAAGTTTCCGCAGGGCATCCCACGGAACCGATGAGAACCATTCCTGCGTTGAACGGCTGGTTCCGGCTTTCATGTCCACAATGGTGACGGTCACGGGCGATGATTCATAAAGGCTGTTGATGACCTCATCCAGAGGATAAGTTTCTTTCTGTTCATCCAGAAATCTGCAATGCTCTTTCATCAGCGTGGCGAGCGTCCGGTTCTCATTGTCCGTATCATAAACGGTCAGAGAGAGTCCGAGATCCTCAGCCGCCCCCGCCAGCATCGCGGAGGCAAAGGATTTTCCCACGCCTCCTTTGGTTCCGGCAATAAAAATCAGCATCCGTCTCATGGCTGCGCCTCCTGAAGTTCGATTTCATCCGGGAGAGCATCAAGCAGCCTGGAAAGCTCCTGACTTTCCGCTTCGATTCTGCCATGTTTCATCGCGTCAAGTTCTTTTGCCACGCTTTGCAGCACCTCCTGATAAACGACCATCAGTGAAGTGCGCTTGAACTCGATTTCCGCCTGAATACGGAACGTGTCGGAAATTTCCTGAGACTTCCGGTATTCCCTGTAATGCAATGTTCCGCTCATGGCAAAGGCGATTATGATCAGGGCAAAAGCAATCCGCTGTTTCATTTCTGTCCTCCGAAGTTCATGGTATTGCGGTCGTTGAGACGCTGTTCCAGCAATTCGATGTATTTCTGCATTTTCTTGATTCCGTTCAGCAGACTGACCGTATTCTCATTCTGCTTTTTGAGTTCTTTTTTCAGCAGAAGGTTTTCCTCTGCCAATGCCTGATGCCTGCGGTCGATTTCCGACATGTTCCTCTGAAGTGTGTCAAGCCCATGTTTGACCTCTCGCGTTTCGGAAAGCGAACGGTTCATCTGCCCGAGCATCGAATCCGCATACTGTTCCTGCAATTTCCGTCTGGCGAAACTCTCCGGATTGGCGTCATGCTGCGGAATCAGATTCCACTTCGGAGCAGTTTCAATCCGGTAGACCGTTCCGGCTTCGCGCATGGTGCCGGAACCGGGATCGACCAGACGGCCGACCGAATACATTTTCACCGAGGCGTTGGTCAGATACTTTTCCTGCGAATCTCCGGGAATTTCCTGCCCCGCCATATAGAGCGGCACGGAGGTGTATTCCTTCGGTTCAGGCGTTTCCGGTTTCGACTGGCAGCCGACCAGAGCGGCAGCGGAGAGTCCGGCGAGAAGTGCGATCATGTTCTGTTTCATTTCAACGAATCCCTTTCAATTCTTTTTGGAGTGATTTCGGAAAAACTCCGCCGAGCGCGTCGTGAAGCTGTGAAGCGCGTTCAACCGAAGCGTCGGTGGTGGAGCTGTTTTTCTGTTCCCCGGCAAGTTTGACCTGTTCGAGATTGTTCAGGATGGTGTCCGCAATTGCAGCCTTTTCCACATCCGTCACCTGCTCAATATAGAGGTAAAACTCCGTTCCGGCGGGCACACGGATGTAATACGACTCTTTCGAGATTTTGTCCGTGATGTTTTCCAGCGCGACGTTGGAAAGAGTCTCGAACGCTTTGGCAAGCGCATTCTTCGTGGAGCCATCGTTTTCAGTAACAATGGTTGAACCGTTGTCAAAGGTCTTGGTCGTCTCAAAACCTTCCGAAAGCTCGCGGGCGAACGCCATCGTGTATTGGAGCATCTCATTCAGATTAGAATTTCCCATGACGCGGCCGGGAATCCCCGCCGCCATATCGGTAATGGTGGCTTTGCTCTTGTCGCCCGCCTGATTCGACTTCTCCAGCACCCGCCCCTGAAGCTGCAGTTCCATGCCGACCTGACCGGAAGTGATCTGCCAGACCAATATGAAATTGCCGTCGCTCATCATCCGGTTGCGGACGCACGAGCCCATTTTCCCGTGAACTTCCGTTCCTGCGGGAATGATCAGCTTGCGCTCTCCCTGCGCATTGGTCCACCAGAGGTCCTTGATCACGATGGCGATCAGCGGAGTGCCATCGACGTTGGACTCCAAAGTATTCACGAGCTTGCAGTCCAGCAGCCGCCCGAACGGAGCATAGCGGGAAGAGAGAAATGTATCGTCTTTTGCCTCGACGTTTCCCTGTGCGGCGCTGAGAACAAAGATCCGCGATTGAAAACTGTTGCCGCGTGCATTCGCCTGCGAATCCTTTTTGATGCCGAGCATTGAGGCCAGATCACGTTCACGCGGAATCCGTTCGCTGCGTTCCGCAAGTTTTTGACGGACGTTTTCTCTTGCAGTGCTTCCGCTGCCTTTCGGCAAGACTGTTTTGGAGGAACGGCTGTCGCCGATGACCGGAGGCGGCGTTTCAGCCGCAGCTCCGGAATCCGAATCCCGATCCAGTTTGAAGCGGGGAATATCACTGCCGATGTCCAGCGGCACCTTTTCTTCCTGTCGGAGTTCCGTTTCCTGAACGATGGAATTCGGATCTTCGTTCCGGTTCAGCATCGGAACCAGAATCAGAGCGCCGGTTATCAGCAGTGTGCCGAACATCACGATTTTCGATGTCGGCGATTTGATGATGTTGAC
>DXVA01000411.1 GCA_019408975.1 Lentisphaeria bacterium
GCGCTGCCGTTTTGTTCGTTCCTGTTCTCTGTTTTCATTGTTTACCTCCGCTCCATATTTTTGATAGAATTGACGCTCGAATTCTTCCAATTCGCGTAATTCGACATCCGTTTTCGGGTTGACTTCTTCCGTTTGAACACCGGACTTTTCCGGCACAACTGCCGGAGCATCCCGCTTTTGCAAATCCTCCTCTTCCTGCCGGGCGATTGCCTGACGATTCTGATAGAACCCGTTCAGCAACAGCATCTTTGAAAGCGCCGTCCTGGTTCTCTTCGTGATTTTGCGCAGGACACCCCGGAGTTTATCCTGCCAGCGTTTCCGCACCAACTGATGCGGATTAGGACGGCACTCCTGCATGATCTGTTCCGCGGATTTCCGAACCGGGATCTTCGTAATTTCTCCCGACTTGATCAGATCGTGAACGGAAAGACGCTCCGTCCGGATCGCCATCAACTTCTTTTTGAAATACTCCTTCTCCGGCACATGCAATGCCAGATTGAATTTCCCGCGCGAACAACCGACATAAAACGCCTGTTTCGACATCTTTTCCGCCGCGACAACCACATTTTTCGAGGTCATTCCCTGCGACGCATGGGAAGTCATCACCCAGCCGTATTTCAATCCGCGGAAATTCTCCGGAAGCCGGATCGTGGTCAGTTCCCGCCGGTTGGAATCCAGCAGAAGATATTCGTTCCGGCTGCCCGTCGCAATCGCCAGACTGCCGTTGTTGATCTTGTATTCCGGTGTCCGCAGATTTACCGTAAAACGGACAATATCGCCTTGCCCGACCGGCAGGGAAACAGCGTTTCCGGCATCAATACTGTTGCGGATTGCAGACGGCTTCACCGTTTTGCCGTTGCTCAAAACGAGCTTGCCATCTTCCATTTTCACAACCTCCGCCATCTCGCCCGGTTTGGCGACGTCTCGGACTTTCGTATTGAAGAAAATCTTCATGCCGACCTGATAATTTTCGATGTTGCCGAGCTGTGGCTTCGTCCAGCCCCAGGAACGGAACGATTCCACCGGATTGACCTCATCGTTCACGATCCGTCCGGCGGCTTTCATTTTCTGCCGGATCATATCCGTCAAAAGATCACACTCCCTGTTGGTCGGCGAAACCGCGATGCAGTCCAGCGGGCGTCTGCCGTCGTCGGTCAGCTTCACAAAATCCTCTGCGGCGCGTTCCAGATAAGCAGCCTTGTCCTCGTGAATGTAACCATGCTCATCCAGATGCTCGAAACCATCCAGAGCGCTTCCCGCCGAGATCAGCTCAATCCCTTTCCGGTATTCCTGCACCTGCTGACGGTGAATCTGCGAAAGACAGGTCTTCGTGATGTTGGAATGATCCTCCAGCAGACGGAAGAAATCGCCTGCTTCCACCGAGGAATGCTGGCGCTCGTCGCCGACAAACAGCACCCGGTATTCGTTCTCCATTGCAAGTTTCATCATCTCCGTTCCCTGTCTGAGCGAGTTCAAGCCGGATTCATCAATGATCAGATACGAGCCTTTCGGAGGCAGCTTGTCCTTGTTCTGTAAAAACATTGCCACCGTCTGCGCCGATTCAAAATTCTCGCTGCGCAGCACATCCACAGCAGAATTGGTTGGAGCAACCACATGGATATTGTTCACGCCGCCTTTTTTGAGGCACTTGCAGAGCTCCTGCAAGGTGGAGGTCTTGCCCGCTCCGGCAACGCCGCGAAAGATCGCGAACGGATCTTTCGACTGCACAATTTGATTGATCACCTCAATCTGCGCGGAATGGTCGAAGGTATCCTCCGCCTCGCTGAATGGTATGTAGTCGCTCGCGAAATCATTGCAGACTCCTTTGGTCTTATTCACGATGTCGATGCAGTAATTTTCCCGTTCGATATTCTCCTCCGTCGTAAAATACGGATTTACTGCAGGTTTGCCGAGATTCACCAGACCGGGAATTTGCTCAATTGCGGCATGTAAGGTTTCCAGATCGGTTTCACCGAGATTCTGATTCTGAACCTCGGCAAGAATCACATCCCAGCGCAATACGCCATTCCGCTCGAACAACTGCTCGACAACCTTCCGAATCTGCTGTTCCGGAGTCTCGCGCCCCGGACGCGGCGGCATCAGAAAACTCAACTGTTCCGCCTCGCTTGCCATGCTCCGGAAATTGCTCCGTTCCTCTTCGGTGAACAGTGACATCTTGAACGCGGTCACTTGATCCGTCGTCTTTTCCAGCATCTTGCGTCCGCGCGTCAGCAGAGTCATGAGCTTGACTTCATCAGGCGTCGGCTGACGCCCTTTCGTTGCCACGAATTTCTCGATCTCTTTATCTATCTGTTCCCGGCGGCGCGAACAGCGTTTCAGGACATCTTCCGAAACGCCCTTGATCTCGAATCCGGTAATCTCGCCCTTGTCGGAGTGCTTCATTTCGATGTCATATCCAAGACGGATGCACTCCTGCGCCAAGGCGTTCTGGTAGGACTTCCCGGCATACCGGATCGCACGATACATTTCCGAGGCGTCAAGAGCTTTGAAAGAACCGTTCTCTTCCTGCGTTACATTCACGATCACATTGTGCGTATGCAACTGCGGATCAAGCAGACGACTTGTGTCATGATGATACTGCGCATACACGATATTGCCCGTATAGGCAAAGTTTTTCGTCGCGAAATTGTCGCCTTTACGGATGCGGACTGCGGCAAACCGTTCCAGCTCCCGCATCCCGATTTCAACCGCTTTCCGGTGCGCTTCAATCAGGCGCTGATCGAACAATGACATCACCGAAACGGATTTCTGCGCTGAACATTGAAAATCATAAAAACGGACGGAATTCGGATGGTTCCGGGGAGTCAGTTTCTGTTTTGTGGATGGGTTCAGATTCTGCTGAAACAGCGAAAAAACATCCTGTGTGACCGATTCGTTTTCAAGTCCGAATACGGACGCAAGACTGCCCCGCCAGTGTCCTTCGACTCTGTCGTGCTCGCTGTAATAGTCATTATTGGCAAGGTGCTGCCGATAGAAATCCGCACCTTTGCCATGTGTGGCTTTGATCTTTGCCGCGGTGAACAAAATACCTTTCCACACACCCCGGCAATACCATAATCCGCTATCGCGAAAAAGTCCAATGCTGATTTGCAGAAAAAATAATTTTTTCAAAAAAATTTGTTTTGGGAGCTGCTTATAGCAGACGCAATTTCCTATCGTGACCGATAGGCTTTTGATTACGCATGCATTACGCTCTCTACATGCGTAATACATGCGTAATATGATAATGGAATAGAATTACGCACTTGACATAGGCATAAATAAGGCTTAAATTACGCACGAATTAAGAATGAACAGGGAGGGACTCATAATGAATCAAACGAAAGCCGCAAGAATGCATCCCGGAGCGTTCAGAAGCTGCCTGATTCCGTTCACGGATCAGATTCTGGACTGGTGGTATGACGATCTCCAGACTGCCGCCGAAATCCAGCGCCGACTGAAAGCGGAAGGTTTGAATGTTGCGAGAACCACGGTCATGCGCTTCATCAAAGTCCGTGAGCAGCGAGCCGCAAAGCGGAAACGCCCACCGGCATTGAGAAAGAAAAACACGATTTCAGCGGAACATCCCGTGATTTCACCAACATCCCAAACTCAATCGCTCTGTCTTGGAACGGCGGCACTCCCCGCATCTGGAACGGCAAAAAGTATTCCTCCTGTGCAG
>DXVA01000412.1 GCA_019408975.1 Lentisphaeria bacterium
AACCGCATACGGACTGGAAGAAGATCTGCGACACTCTCTGGACCTTGGCGAAAGACCGGTGCGATGCGGAAAAAAACGGAAAGATGCCTCCGCTGATTGCGGAAATGATACGGAACCCGCAGCAGGTAATCCGGGAACACCGGCAGACGGATTTCGTGGAAAAACGTTTGAACGGCGTCCGGATTTCCCCCTATGCGTTCGAGGGCGGCATGGCGCCGGTATTTTATCGCTGGAAGTGCCCCGGGCGGCTTGCCGTGGCGGTGCGCGGGACCATGACGGAGCAGTACCGGATGAAAGCGGTGTTTCCGCTAGAATCGCTTGTGCCCTCCGAACTGGTTTTCGAGGGACAGTCCTGCGACAAACTTTTTGTCCCGCCGGTTCCGATTCGGATCGCGATCAATGGGAAAACCGTGTTTGAGGGCGGGAACGGATGCCGGAAACATGGCTGGACTCTGCGCCGGATACGTATTCCCGAAGGAGTGTTGAGGCTGGGAGACAATACCCTTGTCTTTGAAAATCTGGCGAAGAGCGACAGCCGTGTCTCCCATTGGTTCATGATTGCCGGAGCAGAGATCAGAAGGATGGCGGAATGAAGCGGATTCTATTGCAGTACGATGTCGCGCATGGGCGCCTGCCGCATCCCGGACGGATTCTGGAACAGGCATGTTTCCTGAAAGAATACGGTTTGACCGGAATCATGCTCTACCTGGACGGTGAGGGGGCGCAGGAGAGCCTGCCGGTAAGGGGTGCGGTTCCGGCGGATTATCTGGAGAGGCTCAGGAAGGGACTGCGGGAACTTGGTCTGGAATTCGTTCCGCATATCCAGACGCTCGGACATCTGGAACGTCTGCTTGCTCGTCCGGAAATGGAGAGATGGCGGGACGATCCCGCCGGAGGGCGCGTGGTAAGGATCGACCTGCCGGAAGTCCGCGCCGGAATGAAACGCTATATTGCCGAAGTCTCGGAACTGTTTGATTCGGAATATGTTCACTGCGGCGGAGACGAGGCTTCGACCCTGGGGCTTGGGCTGTCCCGGAATTATCTGAGTTCCAGAGGATTGGAGAACGCGCTTGCCGAATACTGGAATGATCTGCACCATGCGGTTCGTTCCCTGAACCGGAAGATGGTGCTTTATGCGGATGAACTGATCGCATATCCGGCGCTGCGGAGGAAACTGGAGCCTGAAATCGTGATCGCAAACTGGGGCTATTGCGCCGCGGATGAGGTTTTCGAGGCGGAAAATCATCACTACTCCGCCCATTGCGCCGTCTGTTCCGGGCATGAGAACTGGATTACCGGCAATGCGATGGCGGAATATGTCTTCCTTCCATTCCCGAGATTGCAGGAGAATCTGCGGATTCTTGAGGAGCTGGGCGGCAGGAGCGGTGCGGATACATTTGTCATCAGCGACTGGGGCTCCTATGAAAATATCAATCCCATGCTCAATACATTGCTCGGCGCTCTTTTTATCCTGCGCCGTCTTCGGGAATCGGCTTGCGGCATGGAGGATTTCCTTGCTGAAATTTCCCAATTGATCATCGGGAGGCGGCATCCCGGTTTTCTTCATGCAGTCCGGATTATGCTTGAGGCGCAGAGCATGAAATACTGGCCGTCTGAAGTTTGCCGGTGGGGACCGATGTTTCCGCGTTTTCTTGCCGGGGACCCGGACGCCCGCAGTGTGATTACCCTTGCCGCCGTGACGGACCCGGATCGGCTTGCCGCCCTGAAAAGGGATCTTGCGGAGGCATGTTCCATTCTGGGCTCCGTTTCGGAAACAGGGGTGCTCCGTCCCCAGTGGCTGAGCGATCTGAAAGGAATTGCAAGGCGTATGCACATGACGGTGCTTCGCGCGGAATTCTGCCGTCGGCACGCATGGTACGCGGGAGCTGTCTGGATTTCGGAAAAGGAACGGGAGGACCGGCTTGCGGAGTATCGCCGTTACCGGGTTCTCGCAGAACAGGATCTTCAGTGGCATAAGGCGCTCTGGCGCAGGGACTGTCTGCCGGGAGGGGTCAAGGAATCCTGCGGGTATCTGAATGCCGCCGTTGAGAGTGCGGGGAAAACCCTGCATTGCCCGGAAAACACCTTGCTTTATTTTACGCCGGAGAAATAGTTCCGCCTTTTGTCCGGTGCGGGTTTATCGAATCCTTTGCCGATCTGTTTTTACATCAGCAGTACAAATGAGCCCGCCGTGATGAGGAGTCCGCCGAGAATGACTTTCGGGTCGGCGGGTTCATGGAGAATCAGGATCGAAAGGAAAATCGTAATCGCGACGCTGAGCTTGTCGATCGGCGCGACTTTGGAGGCGTTCCCGAGCTGAAGTGCGCGGAAATAGAACAGCCACGAAAGCCCCGTCGCCGCGCCGGAAAGGACAAGAAAAAGCCAGTTGTGTGCCGTAACCTGCCTGATCTGGTTTGTTACACCGGTGAAAAGGACGATTCCCCATGTGATGAAAAGAATGATCGCCACCCGGATTGCCGTGGCGAGATTTGAATTGATGTCGCGTACGCCGATTTTTGCGAAGATCGCCGTCAATGCGGCAAAGACCGCTGAAAGCAATGCACAGATGCGCCAATCCATGATATTACGATCCTTTCTTTTCACATGGGGCTTTCCCCGGATTCCGACTCTAAACCGGAAGTTTCTGTGATTCCCTTACTGCTTGAACCAGAGAGCGTTCCGTAATCTCCGCCATCTCGTCGAGAAGGTCTTCGGGCGTATTCAGCGGCGGCAGGAAATAAATCGTGTCGCCGGTGCCGAGTTCACGCAGAATCACGCCGTTGTCGATGACGTGGCGCGAGAAACGGAAGCCGGTGCGCAGGCTGCGCTCGAAAGACTTTTTCGTATCGGGATTCACGATTTCGGCGGCGGTCGAGAAACCGAGCCCGCGCACATTGGCAAGCATTCCCGTATGATCTGCGATTTTCTGCATCCGCGCACGCAATCCGCCCGCACGTTCTGCGACCTGTTCGACGATCTTCTCCTCCCTGTAAATCCGGATGACTGCCAGTGCCGCGGCTGCGGCGGGAGCATATCCGGCAAAGGTCGTGGAGTGCATGAAGGTGCGCCCGGTGCCGTAATCGGCATAAAATGCCTCATAAACCTGATCCGTCGCGACAACCGCCGCCAGGGGGCAGTAGCCGGAGGTCAGGCCTTTGGAAAGCAGCATGAAGTCGGGCTGGATTCCGGCATGATCGCAGGCAAGGAACTTTCCGGTTCTGCCGAAACCGGTCATGATTTCGTCCGCGATCAGGTGCGCCCCGTGTGCGTCCGCCCATTTGCGCAGACGGCGCAGGAGATCCGGGCTGTAAATCAGCATTCCAGCCGCGCCCTGGAGCACCGGTTCAAATACGATTGCCGCGATCCGGTCCGCATGTTCCTCAAGCTGAGCCTCGATCTTTTTCCACTGGTCTTCGGGCATGTGCTCCCATTCGGGCGATTCCTCGCCGCTGATGTAGGACAGCGGCCCGAGCTTCGGAATTTTCGGGCAGAGATGGAGGAACGGCTTGGAGTACAGCTCGCAATTTCCGGCTGCAAGCGTCAGGATCGTTTCACCGTGATAGCCGTTGTGAAGCGCCGCAAACAGGTTCTTTTCCGGGTGTCCGGTCTGCATATGATACTGGAGCGACATTTTCATGGCGATCTCCACGGAGACGCTGCCGTTTTCGGCAAGATAAACG
>DXVA01000413.1 GCA_019408975.1 Lentisphaeria bacterium
AATCAGTAAAAAAAACTGATTTTTGAATATAATTTGAACGTTTTACAGAAAACATTGAATGATCATAATTAAAGGAGGCAAGACTATGGATTTTTTTGAACAGGTAAAACAATATGTCAATGAAAACGACACATTCTGCAAAGCGAACAATATGACTCTGGAAGTCGTAAAACTCGGATATGCGGAAGCCGTTATGAAGGTAACGGAACACTCTTTCAACGCGGTTCATACGGTTCAGGGCGGCGCTTTGTTCACCCTCGCGGATATGGCTTTTGCGGGAGCAGCCAACTCTTACGGCGACAAATGTATCGCCATGAGCGCGGCAGTTTCGTTTATCCGTCCCGGTTCCGGGAACACCCTGCGCGCCGTCGCGCGTGAAGTGAGCAAAGGCAGACGCTCCTGCGTGGTGGATGTGGAAATCCGGAATGAAGAAAACAAGCTGGTTGCCAAGCTCCAGATCACCGGTTTCTTCTTTGAAAAATAAACATCCATGACGTCTCCGGAATTCCGGAGACGTTCCGGTCTTTTCAATACGCAAACGAACTTGATGTTGCAATACGGGCATCGCATGAATATTTTTATGCCGAATTCTCATACTGCATGCCTTAGAAATGTGGTTCTGATTTCCACAGCGGAAATCTCCCGGCAACCGATACCCCCTGTGCTTCGTCAGGATAGAGTATTCATTTTACGGATTACAGGAATTTTTTCAAAATGCTCTGCTTTCTGAAGAATATTCCATGACAGCCGTTCTGGAAGAATTCAGATTTGTAAATAAATTTTCAATTTTTTTCTAAATGGCACTTGCTTTCCTTTTTTCAATTGCTATATTTTATAAATGTAAACAGTTACATTCTGTGAGATCCAATGAAAAAGATAATGAACATCAAAACTTTTGCTGAACTGGCAGGCGTATCGACGGCGACGGTGTCAAGGGTCTTTGCACACGATCCCAAAGTGCGTCCTCAGACAGCGGAACAGGTTCTTATGCTGGCAAAGAAGCATGGGTTTCGTCCCAACCTGATCGCCCAGACTCCTTTCAGCGGGAAAACTCGCAGCATCGGAGTCCTGCTTTGGAGATTGAGCAACTCCTTTTTTGCCGATATCGCCCTCGGCATTCAGCAGGCACTGCTGCCGGAAGGCTATCTGCCCATCATTATCAGCACCCGGACGGAAGCCGACTGCACAGTATTGCAGCATCTTGTGGATCACCGGGTGGACGGCCTGATCGCCTGCCTGAAGAATCTGCCTCTGTCGAAGGAGGAACTTCAGGAAATCGAAAATTTCAATCTGCCGCTTGTAACAATCGAGCACTATCAGAACAGCATCTCATGCGACACTCTGCAACCGGATAATGAAGCATGCGGGAGAATTGCCGCACAGTATTTTCTGGCACACGGACACCATTCACTCGGCGTGCTCTGCGGAGACTACAAGGAATCACTTCGCAGCAAAGCGTTTCAGGCAGAGCTGAAACGACGGGGAGTTTCTCTGCCGGAATCCGCAGTTCTTTTGAAAAGTTCCCCGGAAGCGATATGCCGCTTCCTGAAACAGAATCCCGATCTCACCGGAATCTACTGTGTTAATGATCTTGAGGCGAGAAAACTCTATGACGCCTGTGCGGAACTGCATCTTTCCGTCCCGGAGGATCTCAGCATCATCGGAACAAACGACCTGGACTTTGCAGACTGCCTCACGCCAAAGCTGACAACAATCCGGACAGATGGAATTGAACTGGGACGCCATGCCGGCATTATGATCCTCCAACGTCTGCAAAACAGAGAAAAACCCTTTTGCAATATCACAACCGGTGTCAGACTTGTAGAACGGAATTCCGTCGCAAAACGGAGCCGGCAGCATGAAACAACCTGAGGAGAAAAACAATGCGTGCCATGAAATTCACATTAATAGAGTTATTAACAGTAATATCGATTATCGCAATTCTCGTATCGCTGCTGCTGCCCGGTCTCGGAGAAATCCGGAAAAGGGCTGTCGGATTACAGTGTACAGCCAATATAAGAACTCTGCTTCAGCTTCATCTCGGCTATACGCAGGATCATGACGGGCTGTTTCCTGCTGGGAGAGTCGAACCCAATACATACGGACATTACTGGACAAAAGTCATTCCTTTGTCGGCAGCAGGAATCGCGACGCCGGAAGGGCACGAATACAACTGGAAAACGTATGGAAAAAAGCTGACCTGCGGAGACAACAGTTCCTGGTGGTATTCGGAGGAACGGAAAACCAACACCGTCCTCTCTTACGCCGTCAACAATTACGCTTCGTCAAAGGCAAAAAAGATAGAACGGATAAAACGCCCGAGTTACGCAGGTTATTTCACCGAAGGGTATCTTTATTATTCCAACTCAAAGAAATTCGGTCCTCTGCTTGAAACAGGATGCGCCTACCTGAACATTCACGGCAAAGGAATCACCGCAGGTTTTGCAGATGGACACACGGAATATATTGAATCCGAAAAATTCCGCAGGAACGATACCATCCGTTTTTCCTACGGCGTTTATGAAGAATGATAAAACAATGAACCATTATAAATTTCAACAGGAGAAAAAACATGAAAAAAATGCTTTGGATTCTCTGCACCGCCATGTTCTGCCTTGCGTGCAGTGCGGTTCCGGCGCCAAGCCTTATTGTGAAGGAAAAACCGAAAGCAAAGTATGAAAATCCATGCGCAAGAGTTATGAACAACACTCTGCGCGGAATTCTGAACAACCCGAATTACCGCTGTTTCGGGAACCAGACTTACCGTGAATGGATGCAGTTTTTCGACTGGGCAGTATGGGGCTATCTGTCAGGTGACAGCGACTTCCGGAAAAACGAACGTCTGCCGGGGCTGATCGCAGAATGGATGGACTATCATTTGAAGGCATGGCGGACTCCGCCTTCCGATCCGGCAAAGAGGTCCAAATGGAAACCCGATACGCTGGATTTATGGACGTATCATGTTCTGGCATTTCCGCTTGCCGAACTCAGGAACACCCCCGACCTCGCGGAAAAGATAGGCGCGGAACGGCTTAATCTGTATAAAAAAGTGATCATGGACAATCTTCAGGGAAGCAAAGAGGCGTTTCGCAAACGGCTGAACCGGGAAAAAGGATATCTGAATCTTGTTCATCACACCATCCCGCAAATGGTGGCAGGCTATCTGCTGACCGGAGACCGTTCCTATCTGGAAGAATGCGAGCCGGCAATGCAGGAACAGCTCAGGCAGATGATGCCGAACGGCAGTTTTCCCTACCGCCTTGGAATTTTCGGTCCGAACCACTATGAAAATGATTTCGGTTATTATCACGCGATCGACATCAGAGCGGCTTATCTGCTTCTGGTAACGGGAAACAGCAAAACGGCAAAGGAAGTGCTTGTGCGTTCCGTCCCTTATTATCCGCTGAATGTTGAACCGGGCGGACATACCAATGACGGTGCAGCCATCTGGTGGAAAGATCAATGGCGCAACTGGTGGCCGCATCACATTGCAATGGTTGCGGCGGCAGCCGGAGACGGAGAGAATGCCGCCATGGCAGTCCGTTACGGCGCAATGGACTATTTCGACAATGTCATCGGCGCTCATGCGTTCCGAATGCTGGTGGAAAAGAAAATTGCCTCCAAAGAACAAAGA
>DXVA01000414.1 GCA_019408975.1 Lentisphaeria bacterium
TCGGGGTTCGCACAGGGAACCGATGCTGTCGTCATTCAGGTATTCCAGGTTTTCCCCTAATGTTATCAGGGAAAGTTCCTCCGGAATTCCGCATTTCCGCTGCAGCAGCCTGCTCCAGACCTCTTTGATCAGCGGGACGCAGCAGAACAATGCCGTTACGTCTGGGTGTTCCGCAAAAACCTGGTCGATGCCGCCGGAGTCTTTATTTTTGAATGTCATGGTATAGACAAAACGCTTCGTGTCGGTGATGCCTGTTTTTCTCAGTTCTTCTTCGAAAACCTTCCGTCGGTCCATGAAAATGGGAGCGGGGTTCGGCAGGTCGATGAATACAATCTGCCGGTGTCCGATGCTGTGGAGAAAATGCAGGACATCCCGGATTCCTGTTTTGTAGTCGAAAAAGAGAGAGGGCACATTGCCGGCTGTACGGCTGATCGTCACCTGCGGGACATTATGGCAATGCAGTTTTTCGATGACGCCGCTGTATTTCTGAGCGGGGCGTTCCCAGATGATGCCGTCGAATTTCAGGTTGCGGTACTGGTCCAGCAGTTTGTCCGCGCTGTCCCCGTCGGCGCGCAGCTCCAGTTTGCCCCGATTCAGGAATGCATAATCGGAAATTCCGGAAAGCAGACGCCGGTCATAGGCAGCCAGTTCCGCGGCATTTCCGTTGTAGTCCGGAAGAAAAACCAGAATTTTGTTCAGCAGAATCCGTTCCGGCGAACGGGTTTCCGGAGGAGTGATGAACGTGCCGCGCCCGTGGCGTTTGTACAGCAGGCCTTCGTCCATCAGAGCCTGCAGGGCTTTACGCACCGTATTCCTGCTGATGCCGTATGTTTTCCCCAATTCCATTTCAGTGGAAATCGGATGGATGCAGTCCAGGTCATTGTTCAGGATCATTTTACGCAGATCCTGCTCCAGACGGTCACGTTTGCGACAGTCTTTCATTCGACGGTTTGCAACACTGGAAGTCATAAGCTGTATCGATTCATAATTCAAGTTGTTCATAGTTGTTCAGTTTTTATTATATATCAAATCGGAATTTTGTCAAGGGGGAAAGCAAAATAAATCCTGATTTCCTGCGGGAGGCATACCGGCGGAGACTTCATGCGGAATTCCTGATAAGACAAACAGGGGGAGGCTGTTACGGCAGACGGTGTCACGATAGGCGCGCGGCGTCATCCGGCAGCGGCGGCGGAACTGCCGGGTGCGGCGGAGTCCGCGATCTGCGGCGGGGAGAGGCTTGCGATTCACTATCCGTGGACAGGGAATTTGCCGCGGATATCCGCACTTTCCATAAGGAATGATTTCCTGATGCGGAGTTCATGTCCTTACGGAAAGTGATGCGGGCTTACCTGAAATAGCGGACGAACGCGCGGGCGATTGTCCGCCCGAAAGAACGCCAGTCGCCGGCGGAGAACGTGAACTCCCGTGCATTGGCATAAGGGATCTCAATGGAGGTGGAGAGTTCCACGAAGTCCAGGTCCCCCGCCCAGCGTGCGAGAGGTTTCCCTTGTGTGTAGTTGGCGCCTGTGTTCCACAAGGTTCCGTAAAGGACAATGTCTTCCGCCGCGAACGGCACATTGCGTCCGGGATCGTTTTCGATCAGCCCGGACAGCCGCAGAGCGCCTTCTTCCATGCGCTTGAGTTCAGGGCCGACAAAGTAGATGTATTCATTGCTGCCGTGGTAAATCCATGGACAGTGGATGTCGAATACGGCATTGATTCTTTCCTGCAGGATCAGTTTCATGATGTTCGCGGTTTCACTGTAAATCGGATTGTCCCCGTAATCGCGGGCGTGATCGTGCGGACGCCGGTTTTTGCCCTGGTCGCCGTCCGCAACTCCGTCCCTGTCTGCAAAGGGGACTGCAAAAACCTCGAACACTTCACGAAATTCTCTGTTTTCAAGCGCCTCTCTGAGAATGCCTTCCAGAACATAGGTCGCAGTCATCTCACAGCAGTGATGGCGGCTTGAAAGAAAAAGTTTTTTTGGCGGTTTCCGTGCGGGATCGGCAATATGAAGCAGTTCCACGTCGCGTCCCTTGTTGCTTTTGCAGAGAATGGACGTTTCCAGATATGGCGACTTTGCATATTCTTTGAGAAACGCATCAAGGTTTTTTGCCTGATACTGCATGCTGAGACAGAAAATCACCTGATTTACCCTGCCGCCGTCATAGTGATAACGGAACATATTTTTCCCGATATCGTAAGTGCCTGCCTCCGCCCAGCGCCATGTCATGCCGTCATCCGTGCTGATTGCCGGTCCTCTGGTGCCTACCGCCGGACTGTCCGCCGGCTCGAAGCGGAATTCATATTCTCCTGCTTTATCGAACGTCGCACGGAAACACCAGTAGAACCAGTCCGTGGAGGTATCGCGCAGGTCCTTTTTCAAAACCGCCCCGTTTTCGTTGGAATTCAAAACGATGATATTTCCGCCCGGAATATCGCTGTCGATTCTCATACCCATTTCGTCACCTTTGATTTGATTGAAAGTTTTCAATGCCTTACCATATCTCCGGACATCGGAGAAAAACTTCATTTTTCTCTGAAAGAGACTCGAAAAATCTCATATTTCATGTTTCATGTTGTGGACAGCAGGAAGCTATTCCTGCTTTTTCCATTCTGCGGCGTTGTGGACTTTTGCCGGATTGAAACGGGTGCGCGGCATGACTTCCGCCGCAGGAACGCCTACGGCGATTCCGCCGAACGGGACGAGAGATTCCGGAATATGGAAAAGTTTCCGCAGAGCGGTAATCCGTTCTTCTCTCGGGTGAATTCCAAGCCAGCAGGCGCCGAGTCCGAGGGCGGATGCCGCAAGAAGAAGATTTTCCGTTGCCGCCGCACAGTCCTGGAGCAGATAGGAAAGGCTTCCCGAATGAGCTTGCCTGATGTCGCCGCAGACGATGATCCCGAGAGGGGCTTCTGCCAGAAAATGACCGTTCGGCAGGCATTCCGAAACGGCTTTCAGCATTTCTTTTTCCCGCAGGACGATAAATTCCCACGGGTCCTTGCAGCAGGCGGACGGAGCCGCCATTGCCGCTTCCAGCAGAGATTGAATCTGTTCTTCCGTAACCGTGGCGCCGGTGAACTCTCTGACACTGCGCCGTCGCCAGATGAAATCCAATACTTTCTCCATTTTGTATCTCCGTATGATTGTTCCGGAATTTTGTTTGTGGTATGATAACGTGAAAATGCAGGATTTTCAAATTCGTCCGCGGATATATTGCAGGAATATTTTTTATCCCGGCGAAAAATGTCAGCAGGCTTGACATTTCCGGGAAAAGGATTATCTTACCTGATGCCGATTTACAGGGAGGGCGTTCCATTGCGTAACTGAAGACAGGTCATGACGGGCATTTATCTGCCGTGTGTTTTTTTTCTGATGCGGATTTGCTTTCCGCAGGGGCTGTTTTTGGAGTAATTCGGAATGTCACTTTATTTATCTTTGTCACACGTCTTTTTTGAGTATGATTCTTCCGCCGAACCGTTGTTTCGGGATTTGACTTTGCAGCTGTCATCCGGCTGGACCGGTATCGTCGGAGCCAATGGTTCGGGTAAGACCACTCTGCTGAAACTCATTGCCGGGCAACTTGTTCCGTCGGCTGTAAC
>DXVA01000415.1 GCA_019408975.1 Lentisphaeria bacterium
GTTTTATGTCCTGCTGATTTCCCTGACGTTGAGCTGGGTTACAGCCATCACGATCACGCCGCTTCTCTGTTATCACTCTTTCAGGAAGGACAAGGCGGGAGCGGACGGACAGACCGCCGATCCTTATGACAAGCCGGTGTTCCGTGCGTATAAAAACATGCTGATGTTTGTGCTTGCCCATAAAACCGTGACGGTCATCCTCATGGCGGCGGTTCTTGTTCTGAGCATCTGGGGGTTCAGGTATGTGGACAAGAATTTCTTTCCCGCTTCGACGCGCCCCCAGTTCCTGATTGACATCCGGCTTCCTTACGGAGTGAATATCGCTTCAACCAATGACAAGACGGCGGAAATAGAGAACTATGTAAGGACATTGCCGGAAGTGACGGATATCAGCCGTTTCATCGGAGGCGGCGCACTGCGTTTCATCCTGACTTATGCGCCGGAAGAACCCGATACCGGATTCGGACAGCTTCTTGTAAGCGTGAAGGACTGGCGCGAAATCGACGGTCTGATCGAACGGATTCATGAATACAGCAAGACTCATTTTTCCGATGTGAGCGTAATTCCTTACAAATTCCGTCTGGGGCCCGGCGCGAACGGTGCGATTCAGGCGCGTTTCAGCGGGAATGACCCCAATGTCCTGCGCGGCCTTGCGGATCAGGCAATGGATATCATGCGGAAGAATCCGAATGCGCGGGCGATTTATACCGACTGGCGCGACCGGATGAAAGTGATCCGCCCGGTCTTTTCGGAACCCCGTGCAAGCCGTGCGGGAATCAGTGAACAGGAGGCTTCCGATGCGATCCGGGAAAACTTCGAGGGGCTGCCCATCGGGACTTTCCGCGACGGCGACGAGCTGATCCCGATCATTGCCCGTGCGGACGACAAGCTGCGGAACATCGAGAATTTCAGCAATATCATGATCTGGAGCCCGAATGCGAAAAAGATGATCCCTCTGACTCAATTGTTCGACCGCACCAACATCATCTGGGAGGACCCGATCATAGTGCAGCGCGACCGGATTCCGACCATCACGGTCAAGTGCGACCCTGTCAAGGGGCTTGCCAGCAATCTTTTTAATGAATTGCGCCCGCAGATTCAAAAGATCAAGCTTCCGCCCGGCTATAAACTGGAATGGGGCGGAGAATACGAGGACTCGCGGGACGCATCCAACGGCGTATTCTCGAAACTTCCGCCGTTCATCGTGGTCATGGTGCTGATTCTGCTGTTCATGTTCAACTCGGTGAAACAGTCCCTTGTGATCTGGCTGACGGTTCCGCTGGCGATCATCGGCGTTACCTGCGGGCTTCTTCTGACGGGACAGCCGTTCGGATTCATGGCTCTGCTCGGCTTCCTCAGCCTCTCCGGAATGCTCATCAAAAATGCGATCATTCTGATTGACGAGATCAATACGCAGCTCAAAAACGGAAAGGAGCCGTTTCAGGCAGTCGTGGATTCGTCGGTCAGCAGGATGCGCCCCGTCGCAATGGCGGCATTTACAACGGTGCTGGGTATGCTGCCGCTGATCTTCGATGCGTTTTTTGCGGCAATGGCGGTCACGATCATGTTCGGACTGACTTTTGCCTGTGTGCTGACTTTGATCGTAGTTCCGGTGCTTTACGCAATATTCTACCGGATCAGGAAAACTCCGTAACCATATGTTTCCATATTTCCCGCCGCTGGAGATTTTTTGTCTAAAACGGCGGATAAAAATCTTTTATCAGTATTGAATCGGAAAACAAAGAGGATATATTTGGGAAAACAACTGATAAAAGGGAGTGGAATTCATGCCGGACAGAGTGCTTTACGATAAGGTTCAGGAGGTAAAGAAACAGTTGAACCGTGTGATACGGGGAAAAGAAAAGGTTCTGCAACTGCTGTTCGCCGCGCTTTTTGCAGAGGGGCATGTTCTGATGGAGGACGTTCCGGGTACCGGAAAGACGACGCTGGCAAAGGCGCTTGCGCTTTCCGTTACGGCGGATTTCAGCAGGATTCAGTTTACGCCGGACCTGCTTCCCGCGGATATTCTGGGGTCCTCCATTTATTCTCCGAAAGAGGGGACTTTCTTTTTCCGCCAGGGACCTGTTTTTACGAATCTGCTTCTGGCGGATGAGATCAACCGGGCGTCTCCCCGCACCCAGTCTGCATTGCTCGAAGCGATGAACGAACGGCAGGTTTCCATCGAAGGCAAGGAGCTGAAACTCATCAAACCTTTTCTCGTGATTGCGACACAGAATCCGATCGAATATTATGGAACTTACCCTCTGCCGGAGGCGCAGCTCGACCGTTTTGCCGTGCGGCTTTCGCTTGGTTATCCCGATGAGGAATCCGAACTTCAGGTGCTGAAGGACCGGCGCAGGAGCGATCCGCTCGAAACACTTCAGCCGATTTTGAACTGCGATGAAATCCGGCGCATTCAGGAAGAGGTGAGGACGGTTGAAATCGAAGATTCCCTTGCCGACTATATGATGCAGGTCATCCGTGCGACGCGTGAAAGTAACGAGATCCGGCTCGGCGCCAGCCCGCGCGCGCTTCTGATGCTTTCACGGTGTGCGCAGTCCATGGCGTGGCTCGACAACCGCATGTTCGTGAAACCGGACGACATTCTTGCTCTGATTCAGCCTCTCCTGGCACATCGTCTTGTGATGACGCTTGAGAGCAAACATGCCGGCGTTACTCCGGCGATGGTATTGGACGAGATCGTAAAGAAAATCAGAATTCCGGTATAAGAGATGCGGAAATTTGCCGACAGATGCAGACGTTCCTGGAAAGGGTTTCTCAACGGCCCCCGCTGGTTTGCCGTGCCGTCCGCAGGAAAAAAGGGACGGTACGTCTCCTCCTCTCTCATGCTGTTTCTCTGGATTTATGCGCTGCTGGACCGATTCCTGACGCCGCAGGGGCGCATGTTCGGGGCGGTTTACCTTGCGGTGTCGTTCTATTCAATGATTCTGACGCGCAGCCCCGCCGTCGTTCTGTTCTTCGTATTGTCCGGCGTTATTTTCTTCAACCTGATCACAGGGTTTCTTTTTTTCCCGCGCATCCGGATTGCGCGCAAAATTCCCTCCCGTGTTTCCTGCGGTTCGGAGTTCCAGATATTCTATACTCTGTCCAACCGTTCCTTTCTTCCATGTTTCGATCTTACTGCGGATTCTTCGCTTTCCATGAAAAATCTCAAATGCACGGATCGGGCAGTCAGCCGTATGACGCTCATGCCGAAACAGGAGGGCACTTTTTCCCGCAGGTTCAAAATACTCAGGCGCGGGGTCTACAATCTGCCCTGTCCGCTGGTGGAAACGGGCTTTCCGTTCCAGCTGTTCAAATTGAGCCGGACCGCCGGTCAGATTCAGCAGATCATCTGCCATCCGGCATATACCCGGCTGCGTTCGCTCAGGCTGCCGGACGGCTCGGCGAAAAACAATGAAAGCGTCAACACTGTATCCGCCGAAGGGGAGAGCATGGATTTCTACGGGTGCCGTGAATACCGGACCGGAGACGATCCGCGGAAAATTCACTGGGTTGCGAGCGCGAAACACGCACAGTTTGTCGTCAAGGAGTTTCAGGAGGAGAAGCTGTCGCGGGCGGCGCTGGTCATGGATAATTC
>DXVA01000416.1:0-2930 GCA_019408975.1 Lentisphaeria bacterium
TCACAGTTTTCCGCACTCCAGCCGCGACGAAACGTTTTGCCGATCGGCATTTGCATGTTGGACTGCCCGGAACAGAACCAGACCTCGCCAATGAGAACATCTTTGAGTTCAACAGTCTTTTTCCCGTCGGAGATTTTGACCGTGAAATTCTGTCCGCCGGCGTTCATGGCGGGGAAAACGGCTTTCCAGCCGCCGGTGGAATCGGCATTGACAATTTCCGTTTTTCCGTTGAATTCGACTTTGACTGATGCGCCCGGTTCCGCTTTTCCGAAGAATGCGATCGGCTGTTGCTGCTGGAGCACCATGTTCGAGGAGAACACGGGGTCCACCTTGAGATCGGCGAATGCTCCGGCGGAAAACAGAACCGCAATGGCGAGCGCCGTTAAAAGTTTTCCCATTTTTCAACCTTTCCTGTGTAGTTTATTTTTCTGATGTGAAAATATTATAATCATAACAGGAAAATCAGATTTGTCAAACTCACTCCCGCAGAAAAAGGAACTGAAAGACTCAAGACACGGAAAAATTCCCGGAACCGCCCCCCTGCCGGACATCAGTCTTCAAACTCCCCGTCATCTTCCCGGCGGACAGGCTTGAAGTTCCTGCGTTTTTCCTCCTCGCGTTTTCGTTTGAACATCTTCTTTTTGGCAAGAATCTCATTCAAATCCTCACGGCGGCGCGCCTTCATGAAAAGACGGATCGGAAAACCCGTGAATGTAAACGCCTTGCGCATATAATTCTCAAGATAGGCCTTGTAATTGTCTGCGCAGAGTTTCGGGTCATTGACGAACAGAGAAAAACGCGGCGGGCAGTTTCCGACCATGGTTCCGTAATAGATTTTGAATGGACGTCCATTGACGATCGGCGGCACATTGCGCATCTGCGCATCGGTCAGGACACGATTCAGCATCGCCGTGGAAATCTTCATGGACATCTGGGCGCGGAGTTCGGCAATCGCCTCGAACAGTTCCCGCAGATTGTAGCCGTTCTTCGCGGAAAGCAGAATCAGCGGAGCATAAAGCATTTTCGGGAGCGAAGCGCGCAAATCTTCAACCAGCGATTTCTGTTTGACGCCTGAACAGGCATCCCACTTATTCGCAATAATGATACAGCCCTTGCCGGAATCCTGAATCATACGGGCAATGGTCTTGTCCTGCGAGGTCGAAACCAGCGTTGTCGCTTCGATGACGAACAGGACAATATCGGCGTTTTCCAGCGCCTCTTCCGCACGCATCATGCTGTAACGCTCGACCGCTTCATCTATTTTGGATTTTTTGCGCAGACCGGCGGTATCCACCAGAACGGCACTGACGTCCTCATCGCCGCATTTAAGCGTAAACGGAATATCAATCGCGTCGCGCGTCGTTCCGGCGACATCGCTGACTATGACCCGTTCCTCATTCAGAAGACGATTCACAAGCGAGGACTTGCCGACGTTCGGACGCCCCAGCACGGCAATTCTCAAAGGACGGGGCTCGTTCCCGGATTCATCGCCAGTTTCCGTATTTTTCGGCACTCCGGCAAGCGCATCCGCCATCAGAGGCTCGATTCCAATCCGGTGCAGACAGGAGACCGTATGGATTTTCCCGAATCCGAGCTCATGAAACTCGTCCGCCAGATGCTCCGCCTTATAATTGTCCGCCTTGTTCGCAACAAGAATGACTTTCTTGGACGAAGCGCGGAGACGCCCCGCAATTTCCTTGTCCAGCGGACTCAGCCCCGCCAGCACATCCACAACAAACAGAATGGTCACGGCGGACTCGATCGCCGCCTCCACCTGCGCCTCGATCGACTGATCCCAGAACCCGATCTTGCGCTTCTCTCCCGAAAACATCGCAAGCCCGCCGGTATCAATCAAATTGAATCGGCGCCCCTCAAAAACTCCGGAGGCGGAGATACGGTCGCGCGTCACGCCGCTGTCGAAATGCACAATTGCCTGGCGTCTGCGCAGGATCGCATTGAAAAGCGAAGATTTGCCGACGTTCGGGCGGCCGACGATCGCAATCACCGGCAGGCTCAGCGCGGCATCGGAGACGCCGACTTCCTGATTGATCTCATTTTTTCTCATTTTCTTTTCCTCGAATTCAGGGGAAAAAGAACCGGAAAGACTTGAAAGACCGGAGGACAAAACTTCGTTTCAGGAAGTTGTTGCCTTTCAGGCCCTTTCAGTCTTTTTCCTTAATTAAAACGTGAACTTCGCGTCGGAGAGGCGGCGTGCGAATTCAGCAAGCACTTTTTCTTCGGCGTCGCGTCCGCCGCGGGCAACGAAAGTCGCGCTGAAACGGACATAATTTCCAGCATCGTCCCACGGAACGGAACTGATCAGTTTGTTCTTGATGAGCCACTGGCTGAAATCCTCGCCCGTGGCAAACACGGTGCCGTCGGATGCCGCTTTCGGCGCCTTGACGTAAAGATAGAACGAACCCGCAGGGACTTTTGCGTTGAAACCGAGCCCCTTCAGCGTATTGACCATGCTGGTCAGGCGGCGCTGATACTTCTCGCTGATCATCGGCGTGATGTTCGCCTGATCATCCAGCGCGACGATCGCGGCTTTCTGAATCGCCATGAACTGACCGCTGTCCGCGTTGTCCTTGACGTTTGCAAATGCCTTGACTGCAAGTTCGTTGCCGCACACCCAGCTCAGGCGCCAGCCGGTCATATTGAATCCCTTGGACATGCTGTGGAGCTCGACCGCAACCTCCTTCGCGCCGGGGACGGCGAAGATGCTCAACGGTCTGCCGACGAAATTCAGCGGTGCATAAGCAGCGTCGCTGACCACGAGAATCTCATTCTCTTTCGCAAACTTCACGACTTTCTCAAAAAATTCGTAAGACGCGGAAGCGCCGGTCGGATTGTTCGGGTAGTTCAGGTAGAGCAGCTTCGCCCGTTTGCGCTGTTCCGGCGTAATGGAGTCCAGGTCAGGCAGAAAACCG
>DXVA01000416.1:2940-3585 GCA_019408975.1 Lentisphaeria bacterium
GAGTTTGACGACACTTCCGCCGAGGTATTCGGTCCATGTGCCGAGCACCGGATAACCGGGAATTGTGATCAGCGTAATATCGCCGGGATTGATGAAACACGCGGGAAGCAGAGTCAGTGCGGACTTGCTGCCGATGGCATGGCAGATTTCCTTGTCCGCATCCAGTTCGACGCCGTACAGCGCCTTCATATATCTTGCCGCCGCCTGTTTGAACTCCGCAATGCCGTTGTCCGCATAAATGCGGTTTTCCCATTTCGCCGCCTCTTCGCAGAGCTTGCTGACAACGGACGGAAATGCCATGTCGTCCGGTTCGCCGACTCCCATGTCGATGATTTCAACGCCCGGATTTTTCGCCATCGCCTCGCGTTTTGCGCGTTTGATTTTTTCAAATTTATAGATTTTCGTGTCTTTGCCGAACATATTTCCGCCGATTCTTTCGGCAAAATTGTTCTGAAGGAAGCTTTCAGCCATTGTAATTTACTCCTTGTTGGTTATTAATAATATAGACTATCCAGATAAAATATACCTTTTGAAGCGGAAAAATTCAAATGCGGACGGATAAGAATGTTTCTCAAACGGCAGATATCTTCATTTTTCAGGTTTTTCGGGCTTTATGTTCCGCTGAACTGCCCCATGTGCGGCGGG
>DXVA01000417.1 GCA_019408975.1 Lentisphaeria bacterium
CAACACCCGGAACCAGCGTTGGCTTACCGATTTCAATTTTGAAGACGGTTTCATGACGACACTCTTTTTTCATCTTCATCCGGACGGAGCAAATACGGATACCGTCGGGGAGCTTTTCAATCCGGTTCAGCAGGACACCATGAAAAATGAAACAATCGTCGAAGTGAAGGACCTTGTCCGCACTTTCGGCAGTTTCGTCGCGGTGGATCACGTCAGCTTTCAGGTCAGGGCGGGCGAGATTTTCGGTCTGCTGGGTCCCAACGGCGCAGGCAAAAGCACGACATTCCGTATGCTCTGCGGGCTTCTGCCGCTGAACGGCGGTTCACTGGAAGTCGCCGGAGTCGATCTGCATACAGCCAGTGCAAAAGCGAGAAGGAAACTCGGCTATGTCGCCCAGAAATTCTCTCTCTACCGCGATCTCTCCACCCGCGAAAACCTGAACTTTTTCGCCGGAGCCTACGGTCTGCGCGGCGCACACAGAAAACAGCGGATCGAATGGGCAATACAGAATTTCCAGCTTGAAAAATACATCGACCTGCCCGCAGGGGAACTGCCGGGCGGCTACAAACAGCGGCTCAGCATGGCGTGCGGGCTGATGCATGAACCGCAGATCCTGTTTCTCGACGAGCCGACATCCGGCGCGGACCCGTGGGCGCGGCGCGATTTCTGGCAGAGAATCGGGGCGCTGGCGGATTCCGGCGTCACGATCATCATTACGACTCACTTCCTCGATGAGGCGGAATTCTGCGATTCCATGGTCATCATGATGGCGGGCAAGGTGCTTGCCAAAGGGACGCCGGAAGAAATACGCAAGCTCGCACCGGTGCCGGCGGACGGTTCCACGCCGTCGCTTCAGGATGCGTTCATCGCCGTTACGGAAAGAGAGCGGCAGGGGGGTGCGGCAATATGAGGGCGACACTCCACAGGCTCGCAGCGCTGACGGTCAAGGAATCGCGCCAGATCCGGCGGGACCCCAGCAGCATCGCGCTGGCGGTTCTCCTGCCGCTTCTGCTCCTGATCCTGTTCGGCTACGGCATGTCCATGGACGTGCGCAACATCAAAATGACGATCGTCATGCCGGAAAGTTCACGCGAAGCGCTCAACATTGCCGCGCGGATGCAGCTTTCACGCTATTTCCGGACTTCCATCGTGCATACCACGCGCGAAGCGGAAGAACGCATGATCAGCCACAAGGCGGAAGCGGTCTTGTATCTTCCTCCCGATTTCGCGCGTAAACTCAATGAAGGAAACGTCACATTGTATCTTGCGGTCAACGGAGTCAATGCGAATCAGGCACGGCTGATGAGCGCATATGTGGAAAACGTGATCCAGCTTTACCTCGCCAAAGAACGGAACGGCGCGGGACTCGGCCCCGTCACACTTGCGCCGCGCATCTGGTTCAACAACGCCAACGACAGCCGTTATTACCTGATTCCAGGCGTCATTGTGCTGATCATGACAATTATCGGCGCCCAGCTGACAGCCCTCGTCATGGCGCGGGAATATGAACGCGGCACACTCGAATCCCTGTTCGTCACGCCGGTCAGGAGCTGGGAAATCCTGCTGGCGAAGGCGTTGAATAATTTTGCGCTGGCAATCATCGGGCTCTCGCTCGCGCTCCTGTTCGCCCGCTGCGTGTTCGGAGTCCCGATCCGCGGGACAGTCTTCATTCTGCTGGCGGTTTCCGCGCTCTACCTGCTGGTCATGCTCGGCGTCGGGCTGCTGATTTCCAGCGTCAGCAGGAATCAATTCATCGCCTGCCAGATGAGCCTGTTCTTCACTTTTATGCCCGCGTTCATGCTGTCCGGTTTCTTCTATGACATCGGCAACATGCCGCAGGCAGTCCAGTGGATCACCTACATTGTGCCGGCGCGCTACTATGTCACGCTCATGCAGACCCTGTTTCTTGCGGGCGATATCTGGAGCGTGATCCTCCCGAACGCCCTGATCCTCGCCGCAATCGCCGTCCTGATGCTCTGCCTGGCATGGTGGAAAACCCCGAAACGACTGGAGTGATATCATGAGTGATTTTCTTTCCAGGCTGTCCGCACTGATCCGCAAGGAGATGCTGGCGATCTTCAAAAATCCGAAGAGCCGCATCTTCGTGCTGCTTCCGCCTTTTATCCAGATCATCATATTCGGTTATGCGGCAACACTCGACCTCACGAACATCAATTACGGATTCATCAACCGCGACCGGGGAAGCGCCGCGCGTGAAGTGCTCGCCGGGTTCAACGGTTCAGGAATCTTCAAGCCCGCAGCAGCTCCGGCAAACGAAAAAGCGATGGCAGGCCTGATCAACCGCAAAACGATTCTTGAGGGCCTGACGTTTCAGGAGAACTTCACCCGAAAACTCATGAACGGACAATCCGCCGAGGTTCAGGCGGTCTTCGACGGACGCAACTCGAATTCCGCAAACATCGCCATGAGCTATACCATGGGCGTCATCAACAAATACAATGCAAAATTCCGCAAGGAACACAATCTGCCGCAGCCGGCAGTCAAATTGGAAAAACGCACCTGGTACAACCCGAATTACAATATGCGCTTCTTCATGATTCCCGCCCTGCTGGCGGTGCTGGCAATGCTGGACACCATGATGATGTCCTCGCTTTCCATTGCGAGGGAACGGGAGGAAGGCACCTTCGACCAGCTGCTCGTCGCTCCTTACAGCCCGGGTGAAATCATTGCGGCAAAAGCCGCGACCTACGTCCTTATGGGACTCGTCCAGATGACGATGATCTTCCTGATATCGCTGTTCTGGTACCGGATCCCGTTCCACGGTTCCGTCGCCCTGCTCTACCTCGGGCTCGTCACGTTCATTCTCGCCGCAGTCGGCGCAGGGCTGTGCATCTCCGCGCTGTCCAACACGATGCAGCAGGCGATGATGGGGATGTTCCTGACAGCCATGCCGTTCACCCTGCTTTCCGGGCTCGCCACCCCGATCGACAGCATGAACGATTTCTTCCAGTATCTGACGATGCTCAATCCGATGCGCTACGGCATTGTGATCATCCACCGGATCTATCTGGAAGGCGCGGGCTTCCTTCTGCTCTGGCAGTTTTTCCTTTATATGTTCCTGATCGCCGCCGTAACGCTCTGCACCGCCAACTATATTTTCAGGAAACAGCTCCACGGGTAACACAAGGGCAGCCACCGATTCAGGCATTTATCCCCCGCCCCGGGAAAATCCGGAATTTTCTTTCTTTTTTCAGAAAAGGGGGTTGACAAAATCGGTAAATATCTTATAATATAAAAAGAACAACAAGGATAACATGAGAACAATTAAAAGAACAACTAATGCTTACTCCGACTTGGAAAATGATCTCCGGCAGGATATTATGGCCAGTCGTCTGGCAGGCGGAGAAATAATTCCGACGGAAAAGGAACTGATGGAAAGCTACGGCATCGGCCGCAATACGGTGCGCAGGGCGTTAGCCAATCTGGTGGAGGAGGGGCTGCTCCGCAAAGTGCGCGGCTGCGGGACTTTCGTCATTCCTCCTGAAGAACGTGCGGCAGAGCTGCATCCGAAACAGAATCCGGCAGGCAGGCAAATTCTTTTCCTATCA
>DXVA01000418.1 GCA_019408975.1 Lentisphaeria bacterium
ATCTTGCGATCACCCCAGAAGTCGAACGAAAGCGAAGCGGGAGAATCCGCAATCGTGTGAAAAACATTTCTGCCTCCGTGTATGATGCGGTTGCCTTCCAGAGGACTGGCAAATACGGACACCGGATACTGCGGTTTATTTTCAGAATGCGGTATGACCTTCAACGTCGCGTTCAGATAGCTTACCGTTCCCTTTCCTGTGTTCAAAAGGCTGAAATCCATTTTTCCCGTCCCGGCCGGCACGATGAAATCATATCCGATTTCATCCCATTTCCCGGATGCGGCGGAAGGCGAAAGCTCCTCGCCGAGCATTTTTCCGTTTCTATCGTGAAACTCCGCCATCAATGCCGCACTGCCACTGCCGGAAGTCCGGTATTTTGCCTTGAAACGCAGGACTGTCCCCGCCGGCACGGAAGAAAGCGCCAGTTCGGGTTTGATTCCAAAACGCGCCCCGCCGGCACGGTAGACAAGATTCACACCGCCTGCAGAAGGCAGAACTTCAAATGTCGCTTCATTTGCCGGCCAGAATTTCACGCTCCAGTTCGCAGGCAGTTTCCCGTTTTTCGTACCGAGCCATGACGTTTTCAGCAGTTCAAGCCCGGGATTCAAGCACTCCATGCCGCACCATGCGGCGGAAAGCCTTCTGACGGAAACAGCGCCTGCAGGAGAAGTAATCCGGCAGGCAAGAGACAGACTCCTGATCTCTTCCGGAATCAGAATCGGGCAATTTACTTTTTTCCAGTCCGAACTGCCCCTGAACTCCGACGCAATTTTCCAGAGCTTTACTTTTCTGTCCGCTCCGTACCCTGTCAGAACCAGTACACCGACGGCATCACGGCAACTGAGTTCCGCAGATAGAAGCAGTTGGCGCATCTTCCGTTCTTTCAAGAAAACAGACGGAGCAACGGCCTGCGAATATCCGCTGCCGCCATCCCTGAGAATGGTTAAAGTATCATTTTTGAGTTCCAGCCTGGCATCCCCCTGACCTTTCCATTTGCAGAAATCGTTCCATTCCGGTTCATTTTGCGCTGACAATCGTATGACGGCACACAACACAAGCAGGGAATAAAGAATTTTCATGCGATTCCATCCTTTTTTAGTTGTTTCCGCAGGTTACGGCATGATTTCCGCACCGGCATTGAAGTCGAACCCGTTGTAAAGGGCATTGCTGTCCATGGACATCCGGCGCGCCGGAACCGCATTCACATGGCCGTCAACATAAAGAAGATTGGTTTTGCCTGCTGAATAAATCGTCGCATCCGGCGGCGCGCCATGACGATAGGCCAGCTCTTTCACATAACTGGCTCTGTGATCCAGGGGATTTCCGCTGTCCCCGAACAGAATCGCCCTGCCCGGCTCTTTGACATTGGTTACTTTATGCCAGCGGTTGTCATTGTAAGCCCCGTTTGAATAAGGGCGTCCGCTGAGACGGGCATTGATGGCAAAATGGGTATATCGGAATTCCGATTTGTCGGATGCCCAGCCGAATTTCCGAGGTTCTGCAGGACAGACAAATGTCCCGGCGGTGCGTCCCGAACCGGCTCCGTAAAAAACGGCGCCATGCACAGTCAGCAGATCATGCCAGACAACCCCGCCTTTGTCCTTCCCCGGAACAATCCAGTCATGATTGTCAGTGGTATATCCCTGGCTCGCCACTCCGGTCTGTCTGAGATTGTTGACACAGGCGATCTGCTTCGCCATATCCCGCGCTTTGTTCAAAGCCGGCAGCAGCATGGCGGCAAGAATCGCGATGATCGCAATCACGATGAGGAGCTCTATCAGAGTGAAAATTCTCATTTTCACCCTCGAAGTAAGAACAGAAGAACAGGGAACTCTGAAGTAAGAAGGAACAGGGAAACATTTGAACAATTGAACAGGAAAACAATTGAACAATCGAAGGAAGAAAGAAGAAACAGGATCAGGAGAATGGCGATGTTCTGCCCTGTCCTGCTGACGGAATGAAATACCAATTTTACAACTTTTCCTCATGAGGAACTCTATCGGGGTGAAATCAGTCTTTTTGTTCATATTTCCTCCTTCTGGTCTGTTTTCAGTTGTTCAAGATTCAATGAAACATGCGTTAATTCCGCCGCACGCTTCAATTCCCGGACAGATGCGTCCGGCAAAGGAATTCCATTTTGGCGTGCATCCAGTTCACGCTCTAACTCCAGCTCGCCGGGGTAAAGAACCCGCTGTCCCTCCTGTACCGGTGAACGCTTCAATTCATCAATCATAGCATCCACGCGGGAACGGAAATAAGCACTGCCGCCGAAAAATTCCGGATTGAGTGCAATGAAACAATGCCCGGTATCCGCGTCCCGCCCCGGTCGGCGATTCCAGGAATGAACACCGGAAAGCAGCCCGGCGTCCCCGAGAATACCGGTCAGCAGCTCTACCATCACGGCAAAACCATATCCCTTGTGTTCGGCAAACGGAAGCATGATTCCATTCCGGTAAATATCCTGCGGATCTGTGGTAGGAACTCCTTTCGAGTTCAAAATCCAGTCTTCCGGAATCGCCCTGCCCTCTTTTGCCGCGATTTCGATTTTGCCGCTGGCAACTTTGCTCATGCAGATGTCAAACAGAAGCGCCCGATATTTTTTCCCGGGAGCGGAATAGGCAAACGGATTATTGCCGATCACGGCTGCGCGCCCTCCCGGAGCGGCAAGCAGCGGAACGGTATTGCTCATACAGAACATGACAAGCCCGGCGTCGGCTCCGCGCATCGTATAATACCCGGCAGCGCCGAAGTGGTCACTGTGATTCACCGTCGCAACGGCAATCGGCAGATTCCCTGCCCGTTCAATCAGGCGATCCGCGACTTTTACCGACGCAGGAATCCCGAGCCCGCCATCCGCACTGAAACGCAGAACACCGGATGCCTCTCCGATCAGAACCGGTTCTGCGTCCGCACGGATTCCGCCGGAATGCAGACACTCAATGTATCGGGCGCAGCGGACAACTCCATGCGAATGAACTCCGCGCATGTCGGTTGTCGTCAGGGTTTCCGAAATGATGCCGGCATCTTTTTCCGGCACTCCGGCACGCAGGAAAATTTCTTCGCATTTCCTGCGAAGCAGACCAGCGTCAAAACGTTCCATCCGCCTCTCACTTTCCCTTTTCCGTGCAAAGTCTGCGGATTTCATTGTAACCATACCAATATACTCCTTTTTTATCCGGGGAATTGCCATTGTGATCCCCTTTCACCACATGATACATCTTCTTGTTTGAATGAGGAATGTTGTGATACGCGGCATAAGTGGATGCCGGCGGGCATGTCCGGTCGATGAAGCCGACGCTCATGACTGTCCGGCAACGGATTCTCGAAGCAAAATTTGCCGCATCAAAGTAGGGAGCGATTTTTTCCGCTTCCGGTTTCTGAGCCAGCAGTCCGGGCCATCCGGCAGGTTTGCCGGTATGATCGCACATCGCCGCCGCTCCCGCAACACATAAAGTCACCTGCGGGTCCAGTGCCGCCGCAACCAGTGCCTGACACGCTCCGAGACTCCCGCCACGGACAATGATCCGTTTTCCATCCCACTGCGGCAGGCTTTTCAGATAATCCAGAG
>DXVA01000419.1 GCA_019408975.1 Lentisphaeria bacterium
CCTTTATCCGCCCGGGCGCAGATATGACGAGGATTTCAGGGAAAGACAGAATTACCGGTCCGCATATCTGATATTTGAAGGGGAAAATCCGGTTCTGCGAAAACTCACGGAAAATTCAGGCGGATTCGCGCGGATTCTCGACCCCGAACGCAGGATTCAGAAATATTTGCAGGGAGCCGCTGCCGCCGCATCCAGAGGAAGCCGCGGTTATTGGGAAAGCTGTTCCTGGTTCTGCAAAATCCTCGGTCTGCTGGAACGTCTGCCCCCCTCCGGAAAACCGGATTATCTTTATGAGCTCGGCGGCGATGCAGCCGCCGGAAATTTAAGCGACAGGGTAAAAGAATATCTGGAACAGAATTTCAAAAGACAGATCACGGTAAAAATGATTGCAAGGGCGCTCGGAGTCAGCGAGTCCGGGCTCTCCCATCGCTACCGGCAGGAATCCGGCGAAACGCTGTTCGATACTCTGCTCCGCATCCGCGTGGAACAGTCGCTCCCGCTTCTGCAAAGCGGAAAGCGGCTGAAAAACATTGCTCCGGAGGTCGGTTTCTCCAACGAGTTCTACTACTCCGGAATCTTCAAGCGGATTTACGGGAAATCGCCGAAAAGCATGATCCACGGAACAGAAACCATACAGGCAGGCGCTTCCGGCAACTCTCCCGCAGAAGCTGCGGATCAAAACAGACGGTAATCGCGCAAAAGTTAACTATGTAACTTTATTTTCAAAAAATATCTATTTAACTATTGACAAAAAGATTTTTTCGCATATAATTAATAAAAAAGGAAAATTATAACGATGAAGCTCGGCACACTGAAAACGAATGATGATGGCAAATCCGCTTTTCCGAGATATCTCAGATATGCGATGCTCCTGGAGGAATGGATGCGCCTTCAAAAACCCGAACCGGGCAGCCGTTTTCCCGGAGACAAGCTTCTTTCAAAACATTTCGGGACAACGCCCGTGACCATCAGCCGCAGTATAAATGAACTCGTCAGGAAAGGGCTTCTTGAGCGGCGTGTCGGCTCCGGCACCTACGTTACCGGAAAATCTTCGCCGGAATCAAAGCGCATCGGTCTTTTCTGCCATGAAGTGATCATACCTGAATCGGCTTACATTACTCCCTTCCTCAATACTTTTTACGATTTCTGGAACGCTGCCGGCTATCAGGTCGTTTCACTGAAATGCAACCCGGATGAATACGAAAAGCTGATGCGGGATTATGAACTGGCAGGCGCCTTGATACTCGTCCCCTCGCAGGAAATCCTCCGGGACGGCAGTGAACTCGCAAAGGCGGGGCTGCCGCTCGTATCAGTCGGATACGCCGACCCGGAATCAACAGGGTTCTCATTCGGCACAGACCATATGAATGCCGGAAAATCCGTCGTAAAGTATCTTCACGATCTGGGGCACCGCAGAATCGCCATCGTATCGCAGGCGAATTTTTCGGGTTCGATGCGCTTCAAAGGATATCAGGAAGCCATGTGGGAGCTCGGCCTTCCAGTCAATCCGGCATGGAGTTTCGACAACCGTCTTCTCCGCTTCCGGGATATCATGAAATCAGCCTCGGCACCGACGGTTCTGATTCTCACGCATAATGCTCTTTCAATTACGGTGTATGATCTTGCGGCACGCTCCGGCGTCAAAATCCCAGAAGACCTGTCCGTGATAACATTTGACGATTCCGAGTTCATACGCACTCTCAATCCGCCGCTCGCCGCCTGCATCCAGAACATTTCCGGTTTCACGAAATGCGCATCCCGGACCCTTCTCGCAAAAATAAGACACAAACTGCCGGAAACCGTCGAATATGTTCCCGAACCGATCGAAATCGTCAGACGCGATTCTTTAAAACAGATCAATATACAAGGGAGTAAAACATGAACAGCAGAAAATTTAAATTCCGTTTTCCCGGATTCCGGAGGAACAACCCCGTCTTTCCCGTTTCCGCCGCAATGCACTTTTTCACATTGATTGAACTTCTGATCGTAATTTCAATCATTGCGATCCTTGCGTCAATGCTGCTGCCGGCTCTCAACAAGGCGCGGGAAAAGGCACGCGGAATCGCATGTCTCAATCAGATAAAACAACTCGGCATAAGAACCGTGGAATATACCGATGATTATGGAGGCTGGAGCCTGATGAGCGTGCCGGACGGAAAAGCCTATACCGTTAAACTGCTGAACACCGGATACATCCTGCGGAGTGATGCAAAATATTATGAATTCTGGCATTTCAACTCAAAAGTGATGTGTCCGGCAATGCTCCCGAAAGAACAGGAAAGAGACGGAGCCTGGTACAGCAACAGCTACGGTTACGGCATTCCCTGCGATTCCATACAATGGTATCAGACATCGGGAATATCGGCGACAAGCGGTTACTACCATCCGACAGATTATGCAAAATTCGGAAACAGAATACGCAAGCCGTCAACATTCAATTACCTGAATGACGCATACCGCGAAAGCGCATCGGGACCGTATATCTCTTTCTACAACAGAATGCAGACGGCATATGGGCTTGTCGCATTCGCGCACAGCAGGAGAGCCACCATGTTCTTTCTTGACGGGCATGCGGGACACTATGGAAGCGAATCCATGAATACGATCGGTTTTGCAAGATATTACATTTACAAATAAAAGGAAAAACAATGAAAAAGAAATTCCCGTATTTTCTTCCGTTCCTCCTCTCCGTCACACTCCATGCCGGAAACCTTGTCGAGAATCCCTCCTTCGAAGACGGTGTCCCCAGACGGCTTTCCAGCCCGGTAAACCACTGGTCCATACGTTCATTCAAGGAAGTCTTCCAATTCCACAGCATTGATTCGTCACAAGCCCGGACGGGGAAACGATGTGCGCTCATATCCATTCCGGCGGGAAATCCGAAAGCCGCCGCATATTTCACGCCATCAGACAAGATCAGAGTCGAAGCGGGAAAAAAATACCGTTTTTCCGTATGGAGCAAAGGCGATGCGGGAACTCTCACACTGACCCGTTATGATGCAGATGGCGGATATGCCGGAATAGGAGGTGTAAAAAGCGCCGTCGTCAAGCCTGGAAATGAATGGCATGAAACCGTAATCGACTACCTTATGCCCGCCTCGGAAAAAGGGTCATGGCTCATTTCAATGCATCTCGGTTTTTCCGGCGAAGGAGAAATCCGCTACGATGATGCAGCCGTTGCGGAAGTTGCCGTCGACAAACATATCGTCCAATTCTATCCGACCTCGGTCAACAGCGAAAAAACGCTGTATCCGATGGAAAATGAAGCAAATCCGCTGCTGATTTATGTCTACTCCTCCGAATCTTCCGGCAGATATGTGCTTGAACTTGAACCGTCAGCGGATTTCCGGCTCCTGGCGGCAGCGCCGCTTTACTGCGGACAGGCAGCCAAAACCAAAGCAGTCGTTTCCGGCAGGAAAATCACGGTTCCGCTGCATCCGAAATCCGTGCTTCCCATGAAACGGTTCATTTCTAATCAATTGATCGGGACCGGACTGCTTTACTCCGGCGGGGCAGGAACGCTGGACTGGAAGATACTGAAAGACGGAAAG
>DXVA01000042.1 GCA_019408975.1 Lentisphaeria bacterium
GAGACAGCCTTGCGGCATCGGATTTGCGACGAGTAAAACGCTGGCGAAAATAGCGAATCATATCGGGAAAAAACGGCCTTCCGGAGTTTTCGTCATGCCGGACGATCCGCGTCCGGTGCTGGAGACGCTGCCGGTCGGGGAAGTCTGGGGCGTAGGACGCCGTCTCGCGCCGAAACTTGCCGCCCAGGGCTTACAGACCGCGTGGCAGCTTGCTTCGGCGGACGAGGGGTTTCTGCGGCGAAAATTCAACGTGACACTGGCGAAGACCGCCCTTGAGCTTCGGGGACAACCTCTTTTCGAACAGGAGGATCCGGAGGAACTCTCGAAAAGCATCAGCTGCTCCCGTTCGTTCGGGCATCCGGTCGTTGATCTTGCGGATCTGGCCGAAGCCGTGGCGAATTACACTGCGCACGCGGCGGAAAAACTCCGCAGGGAGAAACAGCTCGCGGCCGGGGTCAATGTCTATTTCCAGTATTATCCCGAATATACTCCCGCCGCACTGCCGGGAGGGTTTTATGCGACAACCATCACCTTTGAGACGCCGACTTCCAGCACTTCGGAGATGCTTCATGCGATTCGTCCGAAGCTGAACGGGATTTTTCAGGAGGGCCGTCGTTACAAAAAGGCGGGCGTGCTCTTCTTCGGTCTGGAATCCGCCGAACACCGCCAGATGGATCTTTTTGCGGATCACGGAAACGCGGAAAAACAGGATCGCTTATCGGTGGCGATGGATGAAATCAACCGGCGTTTCGGTCGGGGAAGTCTGTTCCATCTTGCAGAAGGGATCAAGAGGCCCTGGACAATGAAGCGCGAGATGCTGACCCCGTCTTATACCACCGACTGGAATCAGATCCCGGAAGTGAAATAAGCAGGTCGCCCCGGCTGCGGGGCATACCGAACTGAGCAACTTTCCGAAGACGTCCTCAACCTCCTTGGGAATGAGCACAAATTACCGAATGTTATCCTACAATTCTAGACGGATTCATTCGTCACTTCAATATCGGACGCCGGATGAAGTCTATTTCGGAACTTGTAATCGGTAAACAATGAGATATAGTAACTCAAAAGTATTTACACCAATCTTTTCAATAAAAAGTTATCCAGCCTAGGAGAGAGGCGCAAAATGTGCGAAATCAATGAAATAAGAAAACAATTTGCAAATGGGAATTGGAAACTATTTCTTAAATCTGTCAAATTAACAAATTTACGTGGTTGGACTGGACAAAAAGTTGTTTTTCGTTTTCCTGTGTGTGCAATAGTTGGTGAAAATGGTATTGGGAAAAGTTCTTTTCTAAAAGCCGCGGCATGTGCCTATACAAACAAGTCAGGTCCAACTTATTACCCATCTTCATTTTTTATGAAAACCCAATGGGATGATTCTGCAATCGATAGAGCCTGTATTGAATATGAACTTGACCACGGAGACTGTCCGACACATGATTTTAAATGGAAAAAAACACAGGATTGGGGATTTTCCCCAAAAGGAAAACGCCCGGAACGGCATGTTTATT
Organism: Lentisphaeria bacterium; assembly: GCA_019408975.1. Lineage (GTDB taxonomy): Bacteria > Verrucomicrobiota > Lentisphaeria > Victivallales > UBA1829 > UBA11452. Next base: position 1,512 of record DXVA01000042.1, read on the forward strand.
TTTTAGATATTTCTCGAACTTTACCACTTGATGCAACTGCAGGCTATGCAAAAATTGCAAAATTATCATCAAAGGAAACATCACACATTTCCCTGTCAAAAGACTATGTTAAGGCTATTTCAACAGTCTTAGGAAAATCTTATTCTGCTGGTCGTTTTTCGCATACGGACACCTCAAGTTCAAGAGAAGTTGGTATCTTAACTCGCGACGGAAGAGATATTTCACAATTTCATCAAGGTGCAGGCGAAGATACAACTTTGGATCTTTTTAAAATACTCCAAAAAATTCCAGACGGCTCTCTTTTAATCATAGATGAGATTGAAGCATCTTTGCATCCTCAGGCACAAAGGCGGCTGATTCGATATTTAATGTATATTGCTCGTGTAAAAAAAATTCAAGTTGTTTTGTCAACGCATAGTCCGTTTGTGTTAGATGAGATTCCTGAAGAGGGAAGAATATTGCTACTGCAGTATAGCGATACTAAAGATATTCTTTATAATATATCCACCAATTTTGCGCTATCTACAACAGATGAAATAAATCATCCTGATTTGTTTGTTTTTGTTGAAGATGAAGAAGCAATGCGGATGATTAATCAATTTATCAATGAAGATGCAAAGTCTGATGAAATAAGACCACGAATTTCGATCAGGTATATTGGAGATTATAACATCGTCAATACGATGGGGAAGCTTGGTAAGCATGGTAAACTACCATTTCTAAATATTGCTATTGTTGATGGGGACCTAAAAGAAAATTGCCCAGATAGTTTATATTTACCCGGTCAACTACCCCCTGAAAAGGTTGTTTTTACTGAATTGCAAGCACGGAATTGGGAAAATCTAGATTCTAGATTTGGAATTGGAGCTGGAACTTTATTTAAGATTCTTGATGATGCCATGTTAGTAGATGATCATCATAAGTGGACGACATATGTTGGAGATAAAATTCGCAAAAGCCGGGATACAGTTTGGGAAATTCTTGTTGAGGAATGGAGTCGAATTTGTTGTTCCCAAGAGGCAAAGACACCAATAATAAATGCTATAAAAGAGAAACTCAGAATTATTTAAATGGCAGACATGGATTTACAGCAGATTATTGACAAGCTGAACGCGGTTTTTCCGACGAAGGACGGCGATTTGTTAAGCTACGGAAAAATGGTTTGAAAAGTTTGTAAAACCGGGTCCATGTCCACCTATATTTTTTATACAAGATTTATGTTTTCATAACTGCGGGGAATGGCAGGAATCAAAGATTTATTCCGCTTTCACTCCACCTTCGGACAGTCCAGTGTTTTCTCCGAATCGCCTCTCCCGCAAAGATAACGTCCAGAAAATTGCATACATTTTGAGAGAAGACTCTTGAAAAAGGGCCTGTTTTCTGATTAGTTATAGTGACCAAACCTGCCGGATCCCTTGTGATTGCAAGACGCGAGAAGAGCTGTAATGGCAACACCTCCTTACAATCATTTGAGTATGTTCAGCAAGAAGAAAAATTACACAAAAGCCCCCAAAGACGAGAAAGTGAAATGTTTTTAAAGAAAATTTCACAGAAAACGGGGGGCTGAATGAAAAATGGCAGCCATGTGTTCAACTGCACCCTTTTTGCCAGTTAAAATAGAACGATTTTTGAGGCGGAAGAGGCAACGTTTTTCAAATCAGACTGAGGGTGCGGAAAAAATCTTGATAGAGAAATGTTTTCTGGCCCCCCGTTAAAACAGGGTGTCAGTTATAATTTTTGAACTCAAATCCGGGTCAGAAAAAAGAGGGTGTTTTTTCATTTCGACCAAGTGCGATACCCCTCACCCATGCCAGTTACACTACAAAAATTAAAGATTGTTCATAATCAACGACTTGCTACTTTAACTGAATTTTTGGCCTTTTCAGCAAAACTCAGAATTCAGACGCCGGAGTCGTGATTTTCCTCTGAAAAAGACCTTTTTTCAGATTCTGAGTGTGTTTCAAACACACCTCAATAATTTACGCAAATCCCTTTACGCCAACGACTTTTAGAGCTTTTGAATAAAAGATTCTCTTTTTACCAGAAATTGGAAGGGGAAAAATAAATGGCGGAGAGAGTGGGATTCGAACCCACGGTAGAGTTACCCCTACACAACATTTCCAATGTTGCGTCTTCGACCACTCGGCCATCTCTCCGTTCCGGATCAGATTCCAAAATATAAAGCAGAATTCGATTTTGTCAAGCAGAATTTGAAAAAACCGGCTATTTTTTATTTCGACTGTCTGCTGTCATAACGCTGCCAGAACTCTTCAGGAGATGTTGTCGCGGAAGAGGTCATGATCGTTGAAATGTTATCCGTCAATACCCGCAGAAAAGGCATCTGCCGCAACGGCTCAATATCTTTCAATCCTTTGGGAATATTCAGAAACTCCAGCGTTTCAATCAAATAAACCGGTGAAATATCCTTGAGTTTCGTGCAATTGCCCAAGTCCAGCATCAGAAGAGGCATGTCACGCACCGGTTCGATATCGGAGACATCCGTCGAATCAATCAGCAGCGCCTCCAGAGGAAGTCCTTTCAGCGGCTCAATATCTTTCAGCGGATTTCTGCCGACATCCAGAACTTTCAAAGTTTCCATGCCGAACAGGGGCTGAAGCGAAAGAATCTGATTGCCGCGTAATTTCAGTTTTTCCACTGTTGCGGAACGCAATGCATCCAATGACGAAATCTTATTATCCGCGGCGTTCAGGGAGACCAGAAGCATACCGCGCAGAGGGGTCAGGTCGCGGATCTGGTTATTGGCACAGTTCAGGCTTTTCAGCATCATCCCACGCAAAGGCGCCAGGTCGGAAATATGATTTCCCTGGCAGCTCAATACTTCCAGCGGCATTCCTTCGATTCCGTCTAAAGATGCCAGCTTGTTTCCGGAACAGTCCAGATAGACCAGAGGGAGCGAAGCTATCGGTTTCAGGGAACGCAGTCCGAAACCGGAAATGTCCAGGCGCTTGAGATTTTTTGTACGGGCAATCATCGTCATCAGGGCATCGGCCGCATCCTGCGGCAGTTCCTGATGCGGAAGCTGAAGAATCCGTGTAATCACATTGGTATTCGGATTCAGTTCGAAGACTTCACGCATGAGCTGAAGCGCCTGCATATAGCTGCCGTCGCGCCACAGCAGAGAGGCATCCAGCTCCAGGATACGGTCACGATACTTGAATTTCGCAAATTGTGCGGCGATCCGTTTCTTGATTTCGACCAGAGTTCCGGTCCGCTGCTCCGGATCGGTTATTTTAGATGCCGCCGTCATATATGCCTTTACCAAAGCCATTTCCGCAAGCGGTGTTTTCGCATAGCTGTCCGCAATCTGCAAATACTTCCCGATTGCCGCGTCAAAAAGACGCGCCTCCAGCAGTGTGTCGCCGGCAATCAGCGGGGTTGTTTTTTCGGGGATTGCCAGACGGTAGACGGAAAGCGACCGGATCTTCAACCCGTTGGCAAAGGCGCGAATCCCAACCCGGCAGAGTCCTTCGCCTGTCGGGGGGAAGTAATCGTAGGAACTGACGGAATGGTTTTTGTCTATCGTCATGGAAAGATGGTCGTCCCTGCGGATTACTGTGACCGTAACATCCTGCTTCGAGGCAAGTTTCGTTTCTCCGGAGCTGATATACTCCACGGAAAGCGGATCATTGACTTTTGCAATCGCATCCTTGGTTCCCCCGAATCCGGCAATGATGAAAGAATATCCGGGCGGTACCTGCCACCAGTCTTTAAGCGGTGTAATATGGCTGTTGACAGAAATTTCCAAAGCCTCCATCACCGGCGGTGCGGAAACCGTCAACACCACTTTGACATTGCCGTAGAGCTTGGAATCCAGCCAGAGCCAGCCGCCTTTTGCCATTTCCAGCCCTTCCGGAGTCAGCGTCCATTCCGGCGCAGGCTTGCCGAGCGTGGAGTCCATGAAAGAAAGTCCGTTCAATGTGGCGTCCGAATGCGTAAACGTCTGCTGGTAGACAGGAATCCAGTCACTCTGCCAACGGGAAATTTCAAAGAAGGCATAAAGTCCCAGCGCGACCGTCAACAGCAAGGTGACGCAGATCGAAGTCACCATCAGGCGGTGGCGTTTGATCAGGAGCAGGAACTTCTTCAGCACTCCGGCTTTTTCCGCTTTCGTGTCATATCCGTCGATGTAGGCAATGACTTCATCGCGCAGTTCCTTGACCGAAGAATAGCGGTTTGCCGGGTTTACGCTCATGGCTTTCAGAATGACAGCTTCGATGCCGTAGGGTATTTCGCGTCCGGGCACACGTTCGCCGGGCCTGATGATGTTCCCGTAAATCGTATCATGGAGCATGCTCTTCAGATCGCCCGGTTCGATCGGGTCCTTGTAAGTCACCATGGCATAGAGAATTGCACCGAGAGCATAGACATCCGTCCGGACGTCGCTCCGGCTGTTTTTACCCGCAGCCTGTTCCGGCGCCATATATCCCGGCGTTCCATTCATGACACCGTCCATTGTCAGCTTGAAATTGGAGTATCCCTTTCCGAGACGCGTATTGCGCACCGGCTGTTCCTCGTTCACATTGGCATGTTTTCCGGAAATGGAACGAGCCAGTCCCCAGTCGAGAATCAATACTTCACCGAATTCTCCGATCTGCACATTTTCAGGCTTGAGGTCCAGATGGATGATCCCCTTGGAATGGGCAAACGCCACACCGTTGCAGATGCGCAGATACATACGCATCAGGGAGTCGAAACTGTAATTTTTCAGATATGCCGGCTTTCCTTCATCCATCTTTTTCAGAAGCGAAGCCAGCGATTCGCCGCTCAGCAGCTTCATCGTGAAGTAAGGCGAACCTGAAGAGTCGATGCCGATGTCATGAACCGGAACGATGTTCGGATGCTCCAGGCTTGCCGTAACACGCGCTTCCTGAATGAAACGGAGAATTTCCGTCCGGGATCGGTGTTCGATATCCGGCATCAGAGCCATCGCGACATCGCGCATCGTATCGTTGTCGCGCACCTGAAGCACCATCTTCATGCCGCCGCGCCCAATGCTCCGCCGGAATTTATATTTATCCTGCGGCTTGACGGAAAGCTTTGCCGTTACAAAGTCGTCAATATCCAGCGACTTCGGATCAATCTTCGCAGTCGCCTCCATGTCGGTTTTCCGCATCCGCTCCCGTGCCTTGATCTCATGGATTTCATTCTGCACATTGTTCATTGCCTGCGAACCGGCGGTTTCCGTCGCCGGGAACCGGAGTGCATTGTCTTTCTGGTCAGCCATTCCTTCACCTTATAAAAAAAGCGGGACCTTTCCCGCGCCGTTTCTGTCGAGACTTCCTTCTGCGAGCACCTGATCCAGCAACGCCGTCATTCGTTCCCTGTCCTTCGGGAAACGTCCCTCCAGTGGAAACGGCACGGAGGAATGATTCGCCCTGAAGACCGTGGAAGCCAGTTCCAGACCTGCAATCAAGTCCCGCATCTCACGCACAGATCCGTATTCCGTCAGAGGCTCATAGCCCTCATACATCTTCAAACCCGGCACTTCGATAAAACGCAGCAGGGAAAGAATCTCCGGCTGCATCTCCTTCAATACGGAAGCGGTGTCACGCACATGTCCGTCGCTGAAACGCCGCCCGCCGATTCCGGCAAGAATCATGACCGAGGTTTTGATTCCCGATGTCCGGAGTCTGCGCACCGCCTCCGTCATATGCGCCGCGGTATCATCTTTGCCGACCCGTTTCAGCACATCCTCGTTTCCGCTTTCCAGTCCCATATAGACAAGGGAAAGTTTCAATTTGTGCAGTCGTTCCAGCGCCTCCGGCGTTTTTTTCAGTATGGAGGAACCGTTCGCATACATCGTCACCCGCGCCAGGCGCGGAAACTTTTCATTCAGATACTCCAGAATCCGGCAGAGTGCCCCGAACGGAAGAAACATTGCATCGCCGTCCGCCAGAAAAATCCGGCGGACAATCCGCCATCCGGATTCAGCGGCACGGTCGATGTCCCCGAAAACATCCCGCAGCGGACGTTCGTGATATCGTACCCCTTTATACATTCCGCAAAAACGGCAGGTATTGTGCGGACATCCCCGCGACACCTGAAAAATCAGGCTTCCCGCCTCGGCAGGCGGTCTGAACAACGGTTCCTCCAGCCAGTCCATCGCATTTTCCTTCAAATTTTTCCGGCGATATTCAGCCGTCTCACATGCTCGAAAAGAATAACGGTTGCCGCCTGTGCCACATTTAGCGACTCGGCATCGCCGGGCATCGGGATCAGGACATTCACGGAACCGGGGATTTCACCCGCTCCCGCTCCCTCGCTGCCGAGCACAATCACACTTTTTGTAAACAGACCAGGCTCTGTGAAAATACTGCGCCCGCCGCCGGGAGCAGTCCGAAAAATATTCGGATACCCTTTGGCACGAAGCAGATCCACAACATCATCAAGGGACCCGTATTCCCTCACAGCCAGCGCAAACTGGGCGCCGGAAGCCGAACGCACCGCTTTATCGGAATACGGGTCTGCGGATCCCTTGGTCATCCAGATTTCCTTGAGGCCGGCGGCACGTGCCGTCCGGATGATCGTCCCGAAATTTCCAGGATCGCCGACACGGTCCAGAAGCAGTACGAACGGATCGGCGGCAGGAGCCTCCTGCGGTATCTTTTCCGGTCTGCGCGCCACAATCATGATGCCCTGCGAATTGACAACGGTATTGGAGATACGGTCAAATTCCGCCACAGACAGAACCAGAGGTTCCACGGGCAGACTGTCACGCAGCACAATATCTTCGCGCAGGATCAGCAGTTCCACGAGATCCGGACGCAGATTCAGTATTTCGCGCGAAGAACGGAATCCGTCACAGATGCAGAATTCACTTCCCTTCCGTCCATGCCGTGTGGAAAGGGAGCGGATCAATGCCTCCTGACGTCTGGTAAGCTGCAATGCGGAACCCTTATTTTTTCACCGCGGGCTCCGCGGCGGGTTTTTCTGCGGCAGGCGCCGCAGGGATCTTCTGGAGAAGCGCATTGGCATATGTTCCCCAGACACCGGTCACTGTCCCCGAGCCAGGACGGAAACGGGAAAGATAAGTTCTTGCCCGCTCATAATTTTTCTGTTCAAAGTAGATGCGCCCTGCGGCATAGGCAGCCTCGGCTCTCAGATCGGGAAGCGTTTGTACATTGTCGGCAATTCCTGCAAAGACTTTCAATGCGTCTTCTTTTTTGCCGTCGAGTTCATCCAGATACCCAAGGGCGAGGGAAGCCTTTTCGGAAAGGAATGCATTGGAAGCGTCTTTCGCGATCAATTCAAATTGTGCTTTTGCCGCGGCATGATCCTTCTTCTCAAGATAGAGGGATGCGAGCCTGAAGCGGGCAGCCGGAGCCGATGCCGCCGAAGGGGCCTTTTCAAGAACCGCCGTGATCTCCTCAAGCGTATTTGCCCTGGCAAACATTTCGGCGTTTTTCCGTGCGCTGGAGTTGCGGATCACGATCACTGTAAAAACAATCGCCACAACAAGAACGAGGACGATGCATCCGGCAACCAGATATTTTCCGTTTTCAATCACCCATGCTTCAAATCTGTCAAAATCCTCGCTGATCTCATCAACAAGATTGTCATTGCCTTTCGAGGTCGCTTTCTTCAAGTTTTTCACCATGATCCAACTCTATCCTTTTTTATTTGATATCATCATACTCCATTGCCATACCCCGTAAATATAACCGCTCTCTCCTGTTAAATCAATTATGAACCCTTTCTTTTTTCATAAATCAGGGTATATTTTCTCTGAAAAATCGAACATCAGGGATAATATAAGGCAAAAAACATGAGTGAATTGAAAAATAAACGTATTGCAAAATTCCGCGAAGCGGACCTTTATCTGGTCATAACGAAAGAATTTACAGCAGGGCGCGGTACATTGCGTGTTCTGGAAGAAGCTGCGGATGCCGGAATCCGCCTGGTCCAGCTGCGGGAGAAAAACATTACGAAAAAAGAGTTGTTCCATCTTGCGGAACAGTTCCGCAAAATCTGCGACCGTTATGATATCACAATGATTATGAACGACCATATCGACATTGCCCTCCTGACCGGTGCGGACGGTGTCCATATCGGACAGGACGATCTTCCTTTGGAACATGCGGTCAGGCTTGCGCCCGATCTGATCATCGGGCGCTCGACCCACTCCAGAGAACAGGCATTGGAAGCGGAGGCGCAGGGTGCCGCCTATCTGAATCTCGGTCCGGTCTATCCGACTCAGACGAAGAACACGTCGGTCCACCCGCTTGGACTTGGAATCATTCAAGAAACCGGTCCGCTTCTGAACATTCCTTTTACCGTAATGGGCGGCATCAAAGAACATCATATACCGGAACTTCTCGCTAATGGAGCCCGCTACATTGCAATGGTGACGGAAATCACTCAGGCGCCGGATATCGGCAAACGTGTCAAACAGCTCCGTTCTTATTGGGGCAGGAACTGATTCTGTTCCATATGACTGAAAAAAGTTTGCTTTTTTGTATCACTTCTCGCAATTTCGATTTGAAATCGGGAAAAAATGTATTATAGTCATTAACCTTGTCGATCATAAGACAAACGACCATGCGGAGAGATGCCTGAGTGGCCGAAAGGAACGGTTTGCTAAACCGTCGTACGGGTAACACTGTACCGGGGGTTCGAATCCCCCTCTCTCCGCCATTTTCTTTTTATTCGCAAAATTTTGCCTCACAAGGGTTTCGTCTGGACAAAAGAATGATTCCGCGGCTGAGTTTGAGGACGCTTTAATGGTATAGCAGAAAAGCGTATGATGAGGACTAGCCTCATTCATCGTTGGACTATATGACGCCTGATGGATACGAAAGACGGTTTAATGCTTCAGCAGTTTAAAAGGGCACCGGGCGACGTAAATGGTTCTCAAATAATGAAATCCTCATTTGTCGACTGCTTCCACGTAATGCCTCCCTTGACAAAAGGGGAGCATTACACATGAGGCAGGACACGGGATGAATGGACAAAAGGACCGGATATAAGGAAAAATCAAGACACCCTGACGGCAAGGTAAAAATGTGAAGGGCGAATAATCCGGAAAAAACAAATCAGAAATGCCCTGCACGCAATCTTGCAATCAGTCTTCGAGCTTGGAGAGTTCTTCCTCTTCTTTGGAACGAGGTTCTTTATCCCGCGTTTTATTGCGGTTGACTTTGTATTTTTCCGGGTAGACAACGCTTACTTCATCTTTGGAACAGGAGATTGTCCGTCCGGTATCGTCAAGCTGCACCACGACTTTCTGAGTCAGCAGATTGCGGTCGATGATGCGTCCGCGCCCTTCCTGGCATTCACAGCAGTCGCCGCGGCGCGGCATTGTGCGTTCCAGCTCAAGATATCCCTCATGTTCATATTTCAGGCAGCACTTGAGTCTGCCGCAGATACCGGAAATCGTGCTCGGAGTCAGAGACAGATCCTGTTCCTTCGCCATTTTAACGTTGATCGAAGCAAACTCTTTCAGGAACGAGCAGCAGCAAAGCGGACGCCCGCAGATGGAAATCCCGCCGACAATCGCCGTCTCGTCGCGGACGCCGATCTGACGGAGTTCGATCCGCGTATTGAGGGCGGCGGAAAGCTGTTTGACCAGTTCACGGAAATCGACACGCCCGTCCGCGCTGAACTGAATCGCCAGAAGCTTGTTGTCAAAGGAATAGTGCGCATTGATGAGCTTCATCGGCAGCCCGAGTTTTTCAATATACTGGGCGGCGGTCCGCATGGCGGATTTGGAACGCATGAGATTTTCATTCGCCTTGCCCTGATCGACCACGGTCGCCTTGCGCTGGATGCGCGGAATTTCGGCACGTTTTTCGGATGGCGTCCCTGTCGGGTGCAGGTTCTCTTTCTGCTCCTCCGCGGGATTGTAGGGACAGCGGCAGGAGGAAACGACTTGCCCGTAATCAAGGAAGAAATCTTTGCGGATCACACACCAGTCACCGGTCTTGAGAGTCAGAGAGTCATCGCCGCGCGCCTTGTATTTCGCACCGTTATCCAGCTGTATATCGTATAAAAATTCCATTCCATTTCTCCATTCCGGACTTGAAAGATTGCATTAACCACGTAAAATACACCTGTATGCATAGAGTTACAAGTTACAAGTTACAAGTTTCAAGAGGAAAACTCCCTCTATGAAGAGTTCAGCGATATTCCGGAGCTTGGACATTTTTACTTGCGGCATGAAGCTCTGAACCTGAAACTTATGGAGTTCTTATGGCATTCTACGAAAAAAATATCATTACATGCGTCGAAATCGGCACCTCGAAGATCTGTGCCCTGCACGGGACATGTGACAAGGCGGGCAACCCGGTGGTCCTCGGATTCGGGCAGACCTCTCCCGAGGGAAGCGTCTGCAAAAGCGATATTGTCGATTACCAGACCGTCACCAATGCACTGGAAAAGGCGCTCGCCGATGCGGATCAGTCCGCAGGGCGCGATTTCGAACGGAAAAACGTTTACTGCGTTATGAACGGCCCCGGCATCTTTTCCCGCCAGGGGGAAGGCAACGTCGTCATTTACGACGCGGACCGCAAGATCAAACAGTCTCATATCGACGAGGCTGTCCGGAAGGCACAAAGTCTCTCCCTGCCGCCGGATCAAGTGCATTTGAATTCATTCGATTCCTATTTCCTGCTGGACTCCTGCCGGATCAAGCAGAATCCGCTGGGGTCTCAGGCAAGCCGCCTCGACGCATATCTTCACATTATTTCCGCCGAGCGCAACCGCGTGGAAATGATCCGCGCCATCCTGAAGGAACTCGGGTTCGAATCCAATGTTTCATGCGTATTTTCCGGTGTTTCCTCGGCTTACGCCACTCTGCGGGCGGATGAAAAACAGCAGGGCGTTCTGCTGATCGACATGGGAGCGGGCGTAACGGACTACCTTCTTGTCCAGAAAGACGGCATTCTTGCAAGCGGCGTGCTGCCGGTCGGAACGGAAAATGTCGCGAATGACCTTGCCATCGGGCTGGAGATCGGCATTGAACAGGCGCGCCGGTTCCTGAACGAATCCAGGCTTGAGGATTACCGCGCGTCCGGCGCCGCGTTCATTGAGTTCTCCGGCACGGTGCAGAATACAAAACGCAGAATACCGGTCGGCTCGTTTGAGAAAATCATCGAACTGCGCCTGCGCGAAATTTTTTCGATCATACGGGAACAGATCGATTCCAAAGGGCTTACTTCTAAAATCGAAACCGGAGTTGTTTTCTGCGGCGGCGGCGCCACGATGCCGTCTGCGGCGGAAGCTCTGCGCGGCGTCATGGGAATGCATGTGCGCAAAGGGGAGACGCTCGGAATCAGCGGCGCAATGACGGGAATGGAAATTCCATACCGTTACACGGCGCTGCTCGGGCTGCTCAAGTTCGCCGCAGAGATCGAAAACAGCAGTTCTGCGGAAAGCGGATTCAGGAAAGTCGGAGACGTGCTGGAAGAATTCGGGGAAAGCTTTTTCAAAAAGGTCAAAGACGTTACAAGGGGATTCAAGGTATGAGCGATGCAATGGAAAACACACCTGCCGTCAACAGCGATAAAAAGATCATGATCCTCGGCATCGGCGGCAATGGAGCCCGGATCATACGCTCTTTCAGCCACCTGCCGGGAAGCACGGCTTACGAGACCGCGGCAATCGACACCGACAGGGAATCACTCGGTTTTTCAGGCGCGAAATCCACGATTCAGGCGGAATCCGACTGGACCATCAAAAGCGGGCTCGGCTGCGGCGGAGACATCATGAAAGGAGAGCGTGCCATTGCCCGGGAGCGGTCCAGAATCACCCAGCTGGTTACCGGTTATGACTATATCATCGTCACCGGCGGGCTCGGCGGAGGCACAGCCACCGGAGGCATCCGCACCGTCGCCAGCGTCGCCAAAGGGCTTGCCGTCCCGACACTGTTTCTGCTGACGACTCCTTTTTCGTTTGAATCCTATACGAAACGGAAAAATGCCGAAGACTGCATCGGCGAACTGCTGCCCATCACGGAAGCTCTGATCACTCTTCCCAACGATCTGCTGTTCTCGACTCTGCCGCCGGATTCACCTGCGGGTGAAGCATTTGCAAAAGCGTCCGAAGAAATGGCAGCCTCCGTATTCGGGGCGGCGGAAATCCTGAGAAGCAGGAAACTGATCGGTTCCGACTTTGCTGAATTTTCCGCGATTCTCCAGAAACGGAAAACCTCATGCGCCATTGGAATCGGGCGGGCAGGGGCCGACGACGGGCTCGACAGGTGCAGTCTCGCACTTGAACGGATGCTGGAGTCGCCGTTCCTCGGCGGTTCCGCAAGGCTGGAATCCTCCAACGCGGTGATCCTGACCGTTACGGGCGGGCTCGATCTTCAGATCGACGAAATGAAGCGGGCGATCGAGAATGCCTCTGCGATTCTTCCGCAGGGCGTCAACCTGATGACCGGCACCTCAATCAATCAGGATTATGCCGGACAGGTTCAGCTCAGCGTGCTTGCGGTGCGCTATGACCAGCCGCCGGAAGCGACACTTCCCCCGCAACACGGCAAGAGCGATTCCCTCTGGAGCCAGACCGTGACATCCGCGCCTCAGAAAAAACAGCCGGCGGACATGGTCCAGGATACCTTCAAGCTGGAAACCATTTCGAAAGGCATCTTCTCCAAATCTGCGGCGGTCAAATACCGTGACGAGGATCTTGACGTCCCGACATTCCAGCGGCGCGGCATTGCAATCGACAAAGGCAGTACAGGGAAATGATTATGGCTGGCAACTATCTCCGACAGTTGATTCCGGCAATCGCCCTGTCCCTTTTCACCGCCTGCGCACCGCAGAAAACGCCTTATGCGGAACTGCCGAAGGTCTCGGAGGCGGAAGTCCGGCGTTATGCGGAAGAGTCCGTATCTTTCGGAAACCGTTATTCCGGGAGCACGGAACTCCGGAAATATGCGGACTGGATTCAGGAAACGATCTCGAAATCGACGAAATTCCGGAGCAGTTGCCGCGAATTTCAGGAACGGACGCCCCACGGAGACATTCTGTTCCGCAATATCATCGCGGAAATTCCGGGCAAAAGCAGAAAATTCATCCTCATCGCCGCGCATTATGATATCAAGAGGTTCAATTTCATCAAGGATTTTCAAGGTGCCAACGACGGTGCATCCGGTGTTGCAGCGCTGCTCGGCATGATCTCGGCGCTGCAGAAATATGAAGGGGAGCTGCCCTGCGGAATCAAATTCGTATTTTTCGACGGCGAAGAATGCATTGAAGAATACGGTCCCTCCGATGGGCTCCACGGCAGCAGGCGGCTGGCGAAGGAATGGTCGGAAAACGGGGTGTTGAAAAGATGCAGGGCGATGATTCTCCTGGATATGATCGGCGACAAGGACCTTACGATCACAATTCCGAAAGGCTGTACAAAAAATCTGATCGACAGGGCTCTGCGCCTGGCGCAGGAAAACGGGCTCGGTTCCAAATTCCGGGTTTTTGAATCCGATATGATCGACGACCATGTGCCGTTTCTTGAAAAAGGAGTTCCGGCGATTGATCTCATCGACTTCAATTACGGTCCGGGAAACGCCTTCTGGCACACGACGCAGGATTCGCTCGATAAAATCTCGGCACAGAGTATAAAAGCAGTTGCCGATTTTGCTCTTGGATTGTACTGGAACATAGCGGAAGACTGAAAAATGGGCTTTTTCTGATAAAAAAATGAGATTTTTTCAATTTTTCTTGGAAAACCTCTATTGAAAAGTATCTCTGTAATGTTATATTCGTGAATAAGAGATTATATTTCTATCATAAAATAAAACAAAAAAGGAAAGAGGAGGTAAGGAATGTACCTTGTAATAGGCATTGCCTTGATGGTCGTCGCACTGATTGGAATTATCTGGTGCCAGAAGAAGCAGAAAACAAATCCGAATGCGCAGGCGCTTGCGTTTGTATTTCTGATTCTGATTATCGCCGGAGCCGGAACCGTTCTCTGGGATCAGGGCATCTTCGGCGGGGAAGACCGCGAAATGAATAAGATCATCAAGAATGAAACCGCCTATGCGGCAGCGCGTTCCGAAGTCATCGGGAAATACCTTGTCGGAAAATATGCCGGCAAGAAAGCCGTCATCATCACCGAAAAGGATCTTGAAAACAACAAGATCAACAAAGGCGCCTATGATGCAATGGTAAAGGCTCTCAACGGAATTGAAGTGGAAGCGACGGAAGTCCTCAACACACCGGAAACCTCTCCGGACAATCCGATGCCGATGGAGTCTCTCATCACAGCCAAGCTCTTCAATGAAATCTTCAACAAATATCCGAACACGAATCTCTTCATCATCATGACGAGCCTTCCGTTCAATACGGATGAAGTCCAGAAGCTCTCCCTCTGGAAGAAAGATCCGAAAAAGACTCAGGCGGTTATCGTCAATGGTGAAGTCTACAATCTCAAGAAAGCCATCGGCGCCGGTTATATCGCGGCAACAGCCGTCATGAAGAATGACTCTGCGGCTTATGATCCGGAAAGAACGGCACCATCCGATCCCCAGAAGGCTTTCGATGTCAGATACATCCTTGTCACACCGGAGAATGTGGCAGATGTTGCAAAGAAAAATGCGGGAATTTTTGCAAAGTAAACCGTTTTGTTGATTCCTTAATTTGCAATTGCAGGACGTTCGTGTATAATACCGGACGTCCTTTTTTTGTATTCGGAACGAAAACGCGGATGCCCGAATGTGCGTCCGCCTCATAATAGGAGTCATCTCATGCCGGAACCTGATGAATTGAACAACTGGATCAAAAATTTTACTCCGCGCGCAAAACATGTCTTGATCCTTGCGCAGAAAGAGGCGGAGCACTTCAATCATGATTATATCGGCGCCGAGCATCTGCTGCTCGGGATCGTCGCGCTTGGAGAAGGGGTTGCAGTCGCCGCGCTGAAAGCGGTCGGAGTCAATCTTCAGAGTCTGCGCCTTGAGGTCGAAAAAAACACGACTCCCGCGGGGATCACGAAGCAGGATGGGCCGCCTCCTTTCACGCCGGTGCTGAAAAAGATTCTGCTGATGTCCGCGGACGAGGCAAAATCCATGAACTACAATTTCATCGGGACGGAGCATCTTCTGCTTGCAATCCTGCGGGAAGGGCAGAGCACTGCGGCGAAAGTCCTCCGCAATATGAAAGTGGATCTTGACAAGATACGCAAGGAGGTCATGCGCGCGCTGGACCCGAATTTCATTCCCGATTCCGGCGACGACCAGCAGGACCCGCAGGAGGAAAATTCCGTTCCGCAGCAGCCTCAGCAGAACGGACAGCAGGAGGCGTTCAACGCGCTGAATGCATTCGGGCGCGACCTTACAGAAATGGCGAAGAAAGGGGAACTCGACCCCGTGATCGGGCGCCAGGAGGAGATTGAACGTGTCACCCAGATCCTCTGCCGCCGTACGAAGAACAATCCGGTTCTGATCGGGGAGGCGGGCGTGGGAAAGACTGCGATCATCGAAGGGCTCGCGCAGGCGATTGCCTCGGGAAACGTTCCGGAGATTCTTCACAATAAAAAGATCTTCGCATTGGACCTGCCGCTCATGGTGGCAGGCACGAAATACCGGGGACAATTCGAGGAACGCATCAAGGCGGTTATCGACGAGGTCAGAAATTCCAAACGCGTGATCCTGTTCATCGACGAGCTTCATACAATTGTCGGAGCCGGAGGTGCCGAAGGAGCCATGGATGCCGCAAACATCATCAAACCCGCGCTTTCCCGCGGTGAGCTGCAATGTGTCGGCGCGACGACGCTGGACGAATACCGCAAGGGGATTGAAAAGGATGCCGCGCTGGAACGCCGCTTCCAGCCGGTCATGGTCGAGCCGCCTTCCGTTGAAGATGCGGTCAAAATATTGAACGGAATCCGCCCGACCTATGAAAAGCATCACGGGGTGACTTATACTCCCGAAGCGATCGTCGCAGCCGTCAAGCTGGCGGATCGTTATATCAGCGGACGTTTTCTGCCGGATAAAGCCATTGATGTCATGGACGAAGCCGGTGCGCGCGCACGCATCATGAATATGCCGAAAGCGCCGGATGTGGCGGCGATGGAGGAGGAGCTCAGGCAGATCGCCAAACAGAAGGAAACCGCCATCTCCGAACAGAAATATGAGGACGCCGCGACCTGCCGCAACCGGGAACATGAACTCAAATCCCGGATTGATAAAATCCTGAGCGACTGGAAGGCATCCTGCAAGAACCAGCACAGCGTGATCGACGTCAAAGACATCGCGCTGATCATCTCGAAGCTCTGCGGAGTGCCGGTTCACCAGATGCAGGAAGGCGAAAATGAACGTCTCCTGCGCATGGAGGAGGACATCTCCAAGACGGTAATCGGGCAAACCCATGCCGTTGCGGCGATTTCCCGCGCTCTGCGCCGCTCCCGCGCCGACCTCAAGGACCCGCGGCGCCCGATCGGTTCGTTCATCTTCCTGGGACCGACCGGCGTCGGCAAAACCCTGCTGGCAAAAGCTCTCGCGGAATTCATCTTCGGCGATCCCGATGCGCTGATTCAGGTCGATATGTCCGAATATATGGAAAAATTCAATGTCAGCCGCCTGATCGGTTCCCCGCCGGGATATGTCGGGCATGGCGAGGGCGGAGAGCTGACGGAGCGTGTCCGCCGCCGTCCTTACAGCGTCATTCTGTTCGATGAGATTGAGAAAGCGCATCCCGACGTCATGCACATGCTCCTTCAGATTCTTGACGAAGGGCGCATCACGGACACTCTGGGGCGGCGCATCGATTTCCGCAATACGATCATCATCATGACCAGCAATCTCGGCGCGGAGCAGGTGATGAAGAACGCCACGCTCGGTTTCGCCGATCCGAACCGGAAAGACGATTCTTTTGAAAAGGTGCGCGACCGTCTGATTGAAATGGCGAAGAAGAACTTCAAGCCGGAATTCATCAACCGTGTCGATGACGTGATCGTGTTCCGCCGTCTTGAACGCGGGGATCTGGAACGGATCGTGCTGCTTGAGACAGACCGCCTGATCCGCCGGATGCAGGATCAGGAGAAACAGCTTGTCCTTGATCCCGAAGTAATTTCATTCCTGATCGACAAAGGATATCAGCCGGAATACGGTGCGCGCCCGCTCCGGCGCGCGGTGGAGCGTTATCTTGAAGACGCGCTTGCGGAAGACATTCTGCGGGGAGTCTTTAAAGAGGCTCCGGTAATTCACGTCAAGGCGGACAATCAGAAGCTGCTTTTCTTCCCGGAGGCAAAGGAGGAAGAAAAGAAAGAAACGGCTCCGCCGAAAAGAAAGACAAGGAAAAAGAAAGAGGAAAAAGAATAATCCGCAATATCTTTTCCTCCTTTGAGGTAACAACATGGCTGACGAATATTTTGAAATCATAGACGATGCCACCGGCAAAGTGACCGGCAGGGCTCTGCGGAGCGAATGCCACGGCAACCCGGCGCTGATCCATCGCAGTGTCCATGTCATTGTCCTGCACCCGGACGGCGACAAGCTTCTGCTTCAGAAGCGTTCCATGGACAAGGATATTCAACCGGGCAAATGGGACAGCGCGGTCGGCGGGCACCTTGCCTGCGGCGAAGACTATGAACAGGCGGCAGCCCGGGAAATGGGAGAGGAGCTCGGGCTCCCTTCCAGCCTTCCGCTGACGCACCGTTTCGACATGAAAATACGCAATGAGATCGAATCGGAAAATACACGCGTGTTTTCCACGGTCTGTGCCGGGCCGTTCACGATTCAGAAATCCGAACTGGACGGTATCGCGTTTTTCACTTTCGGCGAACTCAAGGAAAAATTAAAGAACGGAGCGCCGGATTTCACGCCGATGCTCTGCCGGGAACTCGAACAGCTTTTCAAAATACTGGAGTAAAGAATGTCCGAAGCAACGGCAGCTCAACAGGAATATTCCGCCGTGCGCGAAATATGGAAGAAATTCCGGAAAAGCAGAACCGCCATGCCGGGGCTTGCCGCCATCCTGTTTCTCTGTGCCGTCGCCGTATTCGCTCCGCTGATCGCCAACGGGAAACCGCTCCTTGTTTTCATGAACGGTTCTCTTTCGAGTCCGGCATTCAGCGCCATGATCTCGCCGGAAAGCTCCGAAGTGTTTGTCGAAAAGACCTTTAATTTCCTGATGTTTTTCCTGCCGATGCTTCTGGTTTTACGGCTTTTCACCCGCCGGGTGCGCCGGAAGTTCTTCTGCTTCTCCGCCCTGCTTCTCGCCGTCCTGCTTCTGATCCCGTTCCTGATGCACGGACGCAGAATCGACAAGACTCCGTGGCGCGACATTGCATCAGAAATGAAAGCGCCGGATTTCGCGGTGTTCGCACCCGTCCCCTATGGACCGTTTGAGACGGTTGCCGTCCCTTATCAGAAGCCCTCGTGCGAACACTGGTTCGGAACGGATCATGCGGGGCGCGATGTGCTTTCGCGGATGATCTACGGGGCGCGCGTTTCGCTGGCGGTCGGCTTTCTCGCCACGGGAATCGCAATGGTGCTGGGCACGGCAATCGGGCTCTTTGCCGGATACAAAGGCGGAAAGACAGACCTGCTGGTCATGCGCCTTGTGGAGATTGTCATCTGTTTTCCGACTTTTCTCCTTCTGCTGATCCTGATGTCCATCATGCTGGATTACGGTTCGCGGCAGTCGATTCTGCTGGTGATCCTCGTCATCGGGCTGACCGGCTGGACGGGGCTCTGCCGGCTGGTCCGCGGGGAAACGCTCAAAGTGCGCAAAATGGAGTATATCCAGAGCTGCGAGGCAATGGGGACTCCCGTATGGCGGATTCTGCTGTTCCATCTTCTGCCGAACGTCTCCGCTCCGATTTTCGTTTCATTCACCTTTGAAGTAGCGGGAGCGATCCTTGCGGAAAGTTCCCTGAGCTTTCTCGGGTTCGGCGTTCAGGACCCGACCTCAAGCTGGGGTGAACTCCTGCGGCAGGCGTTTCCCGATCCCCTCACTTACTGGCATCTCATGCTCTGGCCCGGACTCGCTATTTTCATTGCCGTCTGTGCCTTCAATTTTGCCGGAGAGGGGCTTCGCAAAGCCATCGACGCCAAAGCATGATTTCATAAA
>DXVA01000420.1 GCA_019408975.1 Lentisphaeria bacterium
GATCCAGCCGGAACAGAGGAACCGTGAGCCCCGCCGCGCCGCATATCCTGTTTTTCGCATCGAAAACCGGCATGGCGAATGCTTTGATTCCGTCTGTGTGGTTGGTCATGATCGAGATTTTGCTGTTGCGGAGTTCCCGGCAGGCGTTTTCCAGCTCCGCATGAGTTGAAATATTGTTCCATTCCGTTTCCGGGTAACCGTGGAGATCGATGATTTCATCCAGTTCGGACGGTTTCATGTGTGCGAGAATGATGCGCCCGGAAACACTGTGGAAAAGCGAGAGATTTTCATAGACGGTCATGCTGATCATAAGGCTCCGCGGATATTGCGACTGTGCGAGTATCGACAGGGTGTGTCCTCTCAGAGCCGTGATCACTCCGGATTCCTGTGTTTCGTCCGCCAGCATTTTACAGAAATGCGTGCATTGGGACTTCAGAAGTTCCTCCTGCGGGAGCGGTTGTGCGAGTTGTTTGAATTTTTCGCTGATGCGGTAGTTTCCGCTCCCGTCATTTTCGACGTACCCGAGATCCGTCATGGTCTTGAGAATATTGCATAACGTGCTTTTGTTGAGTCCCATGCGTTTTGCAAGACAGCTCAAACTCAACACCTGACTGTCTCTGAGGTGTTCCAGAATATTGAATACTCTGTCGATGACTTGGATCATGATTGCTGCTGCTCCGGCTTTTTCTTTTTTATTTAGAATAAGCCGGTTTACCGGTATTTCAATGGATGAAAACGGCGGGAATGGTAAAAAAAGGAAAAAAAACATCTTTCTGTTTTATAATATAAAATGGAAGAGATGCAGGGGTATAAAAAATCTTCCGGCTGCGGGAACATGCAGCCGGAAGATCTGATGTATTCTGAAATTACTCTGCCGATGCTTTCAGCACCGCATAATTCAGCATGAAGAAAGGGGGACCGGAAACATTGCCGGAATCCGCCGTATTGGAAATCGTGAGTGAGTTGGCACCTTCTTTCAGAATTCCTGCCGGAATTTTGAACTTCCGGACATTCCAGCCGAAACGGTTGAATGGATTTTTCCCTTCGAATATAAGATTGCCGTTCAGCTCAATTCTGACTGGGCATTTCTCTGGGCTGTCGTCATCCTGTCCGCAGATAACCAGTTCATACTGTCTGTTCAGCTGTTCCGCTTTCAAAGGAAATCCGGCGGTCATTTTCGAAATTTTCGTTTTCTTCCCTTTTACGAATGTTGCAAGACGTTTTTCGCATCGATAGGTATAAAAGAGCGGATTTGCACCGCCGCCGAAATCATAGGCAGTAAGCAGGATGTCGCTTCCCGCCTGGAAGCCCGCTTCTTTTGCGGCATACTGCCGGATTTGTTCCGTATTCTTCGTGAATACTCCTGAGTCAATTGTTCCCGCTTTGGCGAGACTCCGCCGGAACAGGTTGAAGAAATTGCGATAGGTGGTCCATTTGTCCAGTGCCGGATTCTGCGCGGCGGCGGAATTGTAGATTTGTTCCGCCTGATCTATGGCGGCGCGGATTTTCTTCTGGTTTTTGATGAAGTAGGGTGTGACCTGATAGCCGAATTCATTCATTTTCTGGAGTTCCGCCGTGACTTTCCGTGCTTCCGCCAGGCTTTTCCCGCCGATCAGGGAGCTGAATGCCTGCCGGATGGAGCGTTCGGCATCGTATGCCTCCGGGTTATGCCAGTAATCCGCAAAGGTCAGGGTCAGCATGAGGAAATGCGGCTGATTGGTGCCCAGCAGGGCTCCGGCAATATCATTTTCCATTCCCCGGTAATACCATTGCGGCCATGCATTGATTTCTTCGGTGAAGAAATGCCAGCGTTCAATATTGGGGCCGCCGCCGAAAATAAGAATGAACGGAGCACGTCCATAACTTTCTTTTGCCCATTTTACATCGGATGGCTTGATTTTTGTGGAACATACGCTCGGGCCGTTCCAGGTGAATCTGATTTCCTTTGAAAGCTTCCGGACTCGTTTCAGATATTCATCACGGTCGTCCGGATAGGCGGGTTCGGCTTCCGGACCCCAGTACATCGGCGGGCAGAAGTAGATTTTCGCCTCGGGGTATTTCCTCCACAGTTTTTCCGTGATTCCGTTTATGAAAGCATAATCGGCGTCGCCTCCATTCGGATATTTTGTTATCTCATTGATATTGCGTGGATAGCGGACGTCGTCATATTGGAACATGAAACTGCCGCCGTTGGAGACGACATTTTCAGCCTGCCTGTAAATGATTTCAAAATCGGCGGGGGAGGAGCTGTCAAGTTTTGTCTGTGGAGTTCCTTCGACGGCATGTGTCGTAACACACCATTCGATTCCCAGAGGAGTGAAGATTTTCCCCATTTCTTTGTAATCGGCGGCATATTCCTCGTTGGAGACTTTCTTCCAGTCTTTCCAGTTTCCACGGAGCTCGGTCATGTCCCACGGGCGAACCAGCAGCATGATGTCAAGTTTGTACAGCAGATGCAGTTTTGCCCATTCCTTTTTGGAAATATTTTTGAAATCGCTGGCACCGCTCCAGTAACCGCGGTGCTTTGCCGCCGGGTAATCATAAATTTCCGCGGAACGCACGGCGGGACCGGTTTTCGCGGCATCGGTCAGTTGAAGAAAGGAACCAGTTGCCCAGCTCAGACCCGTTCTGTCGAAAGCCTTCAAAGTGATCTGCTTTTGCTCTGCATTGGCGCTCAGGTAATAAGCCTGCGCCTTGGAGTGCCGGTCTCCGGACAGCTGCAATGTAAGATTGACGCCATCCTTCAACGGTGTTTTTCCGACGCTGCTTGTTCCTCCCAGTTCCGCGATGCGCTCCTGAATGAACTGAATCCGCAGATCATCTTCCTGAATCCCGTCGGGAATGATGCGGACGTTATTCAACGGAATCCACTGTTCGCCGTAAACAGCTTTTTGCGGTACAGGATAGACTGCGCCCATGTAATGTGGAAAAGAGACGGTGCATTTTTCCTTTGCCGCGGATGCACGTGGTTCTGTCAGAGCTTTTGCGCCGTTTCCCCAGCGGACTTCACTTTTCCCGTTTGCGTTGATGCCTGAAATCATAAAATAACCGTCTTTGGTTTTGAACGTGTGAATGTTCTTCAGTCCGGTCTTGAGGGTTTCGGCTGGCCTGTCGAATTTACCGTTGCGGAAAATCCGCAGGATGCCGGATTTGCAGTCGAGCAGATAAAGTGTGCCTTTCTCAATTACGGGAATGCCGTTTCCGGGAATCGTCAGGTTCGGCAATGCCCCGTTTGTGAAACCGGTCGGGGAGTTCTGGAAAAAGATGCAGGTCTTTCTGCCGGCGCTGCCGTATTCGGGGAGTGTGGCAGCCGCAATGTCCGGGCGTTCGTCTCCATTGAGGTCTCCGATGGCAATACTGCCGATTTGCAGCGGTGTTTTCAATTCGGCAAATTCACTCAGTTCCTTCGGGATGAATTTCATTTTTCCATAGAAAGGAGCGTAATACAGACGGATCAGCGGCTGGCCTTTTACTGCAAAGGCAACGTCATTTTCACCATCCATGTTCAGGTCGCAGAGATATCCGGATTGATTATTGTTCTGC
>DXVA01000421.1 GCA_019408975.1 Lentisphaeria bacterium
ATATTCAAGAAACACTTCGGAGCTACGCCTCTCCAGTATAAGCACAGGAAACAGTGAAGCGGAATCAGCGCAGGCTCTTTTCGCCGGGACGTTTTGAAAATTCCGGCCTGTTTCTCAATTTGCGGTCATGCCGGATCTCATATCCGGAACAGAGCAGAATCCGTTCAAACTGGCGGAAATCCGAATAGACACGGAAAACCACCTCCTTGTCCATTGTGGATTTTGCGGCAGCCATTGCATCGTAAAGAGTTTCAAGCAGAGGCATGGCAAGGGGACCAATTTTCACGGGATCTTCCGTATCGAAGAAGCGTCGGGAGAAATGGTGAATGGTCATCGCCCAGTTCCATCCGAAACAGTAAGATCCGGAATATTGAAACGGGCCGAGTTTTATTTTTTTCGGAGAGGGAACCCCGCTGTGCCCGCCGTCAAAAAACCGCTTCTGCCATGCCGTATGATACTTAATCATCGCAGGAGCCGCTTTTTTACCGTAATAACTGTTGCAGTACAAGGCTATGATATCGTC
Source organism: Lentisphaeria bacterium (assembly GCA_019408975.1). GTDB lineage: Bacteria > Verrucomicrobiota > Lentisphaeria > Victivallales > UBA1829 > UBA11452. The sequence continues at coordinate 524 of DXVA01000421.1, forward strand.
AATGCTTTCATCCGGATTCCATGTCAGACGTGCAAATGCAAACATGAGCAGAGCATTGCTGTCGCCGAAATAACGGTAGAAATCAGGGTCTTCCAATGAAGGTGCATAGGGAACGCCGGCAGCATTTGCCCCGTCTGGATAATCGGCAACCGTTTCCGGTTTTGCACCGAGAATCCCCAGAGACTTGAAGTAACAGAGATCTCGCTTGAGTATCTCCAGCGGCATGATCGGATAAGCATCCGTAGATCCCAGGAAGTAATCACGGAATATGATGTTTTTTGTTTTTGCCGCCCATTCCCTGACAAAGCAGTCAAGCATAGAGTTCCTCGGGCAGTTCGGATCGTTCAAAGCATGGATACAGCACTTGTAAAGCGGGGCGAACTCCACAATCAGATGAGGATCGACCTCACAATCCGGCGCCGGCATCATCTCCCAATGATAAGCCCAGACGTGCATCGTCATATCCGGGTAAACCTTGTTCACTTCCCTGATGATCCGGTTTGCCGCCTTGATATAGCGTGTCGAGTGGCTTACGGGAAACCCCGGGATATCGATCCTGTCCTTCGGAGAATCCAGTTTGACGGACAAAGGATCATCGCCCCAGCCGAACCCGCCTTTTCCACTGTCGTTATAGCCGAATGGAATGGTCCGGACATCCGGATTCTTCCTGATATAAGCCAGCATTTTCCCGACAAGCACATCAATCACAGCCGGATCTCCGAGTGCCAGCTGAGACCCCCGGCTCCGAAAATCGCGCTTTCCATTGACCAGCGAAAAATATTCGGGATGCGTCTTTGCATACTCCCGCGCCGGCATCCAGAAACCGAATGCATGTCCCCCCACCAGATGCAGAAAGCCATAGGGAGCCAGAGAATACCCGATATCCGCATAGGAATCCAGATTGACCGAGGCAATATTCAGGAGATTCCGCGCCATCCATTGTGATGTGGAAGTTTCAGGCATGGAATTATTCCGGCATGAAAAAGAATATCCGCGAACGCTGAAAGCGGGTTTCTCCGAATAAGGAAGCGGAATCGCCTTCGAGGAACGGCAGCGGTCGGGAAAATTCAATCCAGCCGCCGGACGCGGAGCCGCAATGCCAAGGCTTTTCTCGAAGATTTTATAAATGCCGTTCAAAACTCCTTTTCCGGTAAATGCACAGAGAATGTAGTTTTTCTTATCCGCATAATCCAGCAGAAACCCTTCATCGCCCAGTTTTTCACGCGTCAGTTCATTTCTGTGCATTGCCTGATCGGCAAGCGCGGAAGTCCCATTTCCGGCAATACCGAGATTCAAAACCCGGGCTCCTCCGGTGTAATTGTATTCCGCCGCCAGTGTAGTATGCCTGATCAGCTCGGCGAAGTCGGCACGCGCAGTGTTGATGCATGGGTCATGTGACAATACGCGGAGCGACACAACCGGCATTCCGCTTCGCGGACTGAGCAGCTGGAATGTTTTGTTTTCAGCGCGGAGACAGATTGCAGCAAACAAAAACAGAAAATTAAAAATGTATTTCATGAGCAGATTCCTTTTCATTGATACCAGAGGGAACTGACCGTGCAGTCGCGCCGTCCTGCGGTCCATGCAACATTATTCCGGTTGCCGATGGTCCTGTAAGGATCAGAGGGATTACTGATGTTCACGGAGCCCGCATGTCCATCACAATAGGAAATATTCAATTTTTTACCGTGCCGCACATCCGGGAAACCGTAATTGTTGCTGCTGCCGGCGGCATAACGATCATAAACCCGGTAATAGCAGTTGGCAGCCGGAAGAAAATTCTTTCTGGCATCCATACTGAAATAGCCGCGGCTGGGACTGCCCAGCATACTGATTCTGGTGCTGTTCTGGCTCCCTTTCACACCCGTCGGAACAGCATCCCCCATGGAACCGCCAATATAACACCAGTTGATGCCGTAACCGATATCGACAAGCCCGTTTTTTCTGGTTTTATTGAAATAAGTATCCTGTGGGCGCGCCAATGCACGTTTCACTCCGGGGTCCACAAAACACTTGTTGGCGCCTTCTTTCCCCGCCTTCGCCGTATTCCCGACGATCAGGTCTGCCCATGTCACCACAACCGAAGAATTTCCGGTATTCTGCTGCATCTGCGGATAATAATCCTTATTTTCCGCGACATATCCCATTGCCAGAATTCCCTGCTGTTTCATATTACCGAGGCACGCCACAGACAATGCCGCCTCTCTTGCCTTGTTCAAAGCAGGCAGCAGCATCGCCGCAAGAATCGCGATGATCGCAATCACGATGAGGAGCTCGATCAGGGTGAAAATTCGCATTTTCACCCTCGAAGGAAGAACAGAGGAACAGGGAACACGGAAGGAAGAAGGAACCGGAAAACATTTGAACATTTGAACAATCGAACAATTCAACAATTGAATGAAGAAGGGAGAAGTAAGATCAGGGGAATGGCAACGTCCAGCTCTGTCCTGTTGCTGCCGGAATGAAAAACCAATTTTACAACTTTTCCTTATGAGAAGCTCCACCAGTGTAAAATGCCTTTTTATCCCGGAGGAAGCAAGTGCAGACGGACAGGGAATTCCATATGGCATCCCCCGTTTTTCAGGAACAATACTGCTGGAAAGCCTTTTTTCCCGCTCACCGTTCCCGCCGGCACAGCAACAGCCAGGCTCGCATAGTCGGCGGGCTGCCGTCATGAAAAACTCCATCGATGCAAACTCTTTTTTCTCCCGTCTCGTTTCTCTCGTTCTTTTTCCAACCGGCAACTCCATATCATCCCTCCTGATTTTTTCAAAATATTCCACTCCGCGACAAAACGATTTCGAGTTTCTTACGTCTTTTTTTTGATTACCCAGGTTATTTTTCAATTCCTTTCTTTGGCTGTCATAAATCATGCAATTTCATTTCTGCGAAGGCAGGTGCCATGACAGAAATTCCTCTTCTGCCATAAGCGGATATTCCGAATGGAGTTCCTCCGGCATGGGATAAGTCGGACGGCGGTATTCTAT
>DXVA01000422.1:0-1057 GCA_019408975.1 Lentisphaeria bacterium
ATACTTAATGCACGCTGCCTTGAAAAAGGACGTGCGTTTACTTTTACAATCGGCACATACGGAAAAAGGCTTAAAAAAAATGTCTTGCGGGTTGTAAAAAATGATTTTTCCAATATAGTAATACATTTCGGAAATCTGGAGAACGGGATGATATGAAACTGTGGTTTTTGTCATTATTATTGATTTTTTCAGCGGCTTTCGGAGTCACTGCCGTTTCCGGCGGCGTGTTCTTCGAGCGTGCCGCGCATTCCGTTGTTTCCATTTTGCCTGGTGAAGCGGCTGCGGATACCTTGTCCGCCGTTCCTTATTCCTATTTGCATGATATGATCCAGTCCGAGGATTCTTCCCAGGGGACTTGGGCGTGGCGGCGTCTTGCTCAGGGGCATTCTACCGTGTGCCTGTACCGGCATCCGGCAATGACGGTGCCGCTTAAGGATGCCCCGCGGTATTTTCACGGCGGAAAACTGTTTTCGCCCGTTGTATGCCTCCTTTCCCGTTCTTCTTGGACTCGTGCCGGACCTTCTGTACTTTCCTGAAAGGGTTCCGGCGGAGGATGACCGGGACTTTCCGGGATGCGGTAGTTGTGTTTCAGCCAATGCATTTATAAAACAAGGAACGGTCGGATGAATTTAAAACACTGGTGCAAAAGAAAATGTTTTTCTCTGTATATGAAGATCGTCAGGGAAAAAGCCTCTCCTGAATACATTGCGAGAGGCTGGGCGATCGGGATGTTTTTCGGTTGCCTGATTCCGTTCGGGTTCCAGTTGATTTGTTCCATTCCGGCGGCGTTTATCCTGAAGGGCAGCAAGATCGGGGCGACTCTTGGGACGCTTCTCACGAATCAGGTTACGATCTTCTTCATTTACCCCGTCCAGTGCTATGTCGGCAGCCGCATCATGGGAAGCGATCTGACCTATTCCGCGATCAAGGACGCGCTGCGGAATGTTTTGCAGCGGCAGGATTATGATTCGCTTTTCGGTCTTGGCTGGGATTTGATCGAGGCTTTCTTCATCGGCGGGCTGCTGTTGACGATTTTCATGACGCCGCTTACCTATTA
>DXVA01000422.1:1067-3484 GCA_019408975.1 Lentisphaeria bacterium
GGTGGTCCGCTACCGCGGGCTTCGGGATAAGCTGAAGATAAAGCGTTTGCAGAAATTAAAAGAAAAGCAGGAACATATCAAACAATAAACACAGGAGGGGATTCAGAGGGGGCTCGGAAAGAAGAAATGATTCAGGCGGAATTCCGGCGTCTGCCGGAATGAATTGTGAATTGAACTGAAATGGTAGAAAGAAGTTGATAAAATGAATGAAAGTTTGTCTTTGACTGCCCAGATTGCCATCCTGGCTTTGCAGTTGGGAGTCATTCTCTTTGCCGCGCGCTTTTTCGGCGATCTGGCAAAAAAGTTAAAAGTCCCCTCGGTTCTCGGAGAATTGATTGCCGGTATCATCATCGGTCCTTATCTGCTCGGAAGCATCGGATTCAACCTGCATGGTTTCCATGGCGGATTGTTTCCGCTGATTCCCGGGTCTTCGGTTCCGGTATCCACTTCCCTGTATGGTATTGCGACTCTCGGTTCCATTGTCCTGCTGTTCATGTCCGGGCTTGAAACTGATCTGCGCATGTTTTTCAAATATTCCGTAGTCGGAAGCGTGGTCGGGCTCGGCGGAGTGATTTTTTCCTTCGTGTTCGGCGATGTGATCGGCATGATTGCATTGAAGGCGTCGTTCATGGACCCCCGCTGCCTCTTCCTCGGTATTCTCTGCACCGCGACCTCGGTGGGAATTACCGCCCGCATTCTCTCGGAAAAGAAGAGCATCGATTCTCCCGAAGGCGTGACGATCCTTGCCGCCGCCGTGATTGACGACGTGCTCGGCATTATCTGCCTTGCCATCGTCATGGGTATCGTCACCGTCAGCGCTTCCGCAGGGGGACACGTCAACTGGGGGGGCATCGCCTGGATTGCGGTCAAGAGCTTCGGCATCTGGCTGGGCGTCACCCTGATCGGGCTTGTGCTTGCCCATAAGATTGCGGCGTTCCTGAAATGGTTCAAATCCGCTGCCACATTCTCCATTCTTGCGCTGGGGCTTGCCCTGCTGCTTGCCGGAGCGTTTGAACAGGCGGGGCTTGCCATGATCATCGGTGCCTACATCATGGGACTGAGCCTTTCCAAGACGGATATCTCCTTTTCCATTCAGTCGAATCTTCATCCCGTCTACAACTTCCTTGTACCCGTCTTCTTCGTCGTGATGGGTATGCTGGTCGATATCCGCGTGATGGCGGACCCGGAGGTGTTGACGCTGGGGTTGATCTATTCCGCGATAGCGGTGCTCGCCAAGATTCTCGGATGCGCGCTCCCTGCTTATTTCATGAATTTCAATATGCTCGGCGCCCTGCGTATCGGAACCGGTATGATTCCCCGCGGTGAAGTCGCCCTGATCATCGGGGGGATCGGCGTTACGACGATGATGACGCTGAACGGCGAGAAGATTCCGATTCTGGATTCCAAACTGTTCGGCGTCGGCATCATCATGACCCTGATCACGACCCTGGTTGCACCTCCGCTGCTCAACATCATGCTGAGCATGAAAGGCAAAGGTGTCAAGCAGGAGGTGAAAGATACTTCCACGGTTCATACCGCATTCAACTTCCCGTCCGAAGTTGTTGCCGACTTTGTCCTTCAGGGAGTCATGCAGAACTTCCGCCGGGAAGGGTTCCGTCATTCCGCGCTGGACAAGGAGGCGGGAATCATCCATCTGCGCCGTGACGACATGGTGTTCGCCATGACTTTCCATGACTGCCAGATTGTATTCGATTCCAATCCAGATGAGGTTTTCCTGATCAAAGCTGTGATGTATGAGACTTTCGTCGAGCTTCACCAGTGCCTGAATAAACTCAAGGAGCTTTCCCGTCCGGAGGAAATCCGCAAACAGCTTTTCGAGGGAACCCGTCTCAAGGAGGAGGATATTGGCAGATACGTTATTCCGATTGAGCGTGTTATCCTTTCCGACTGTATCGTCACGGAACTGAAGGCAGCGACCAAGGAAGGCGTAATCGAGGAATTGATCGATGTCCTCGACAAAAATAAGCGTCTCACAGACCGCGCTAAATGCCTGACTGCGGTAATCGAGCGTGAAAATACCGTTTCGACCTGCCTGCCGGGCGGTTTGGCTCTGCCGCATGGCAGAACGGACGGAGTCAATGACCTTGTCTGTGCGATCGGCATCAGAAAAGACGGCTATGAGTTTGATGCTCCGGACAAGGGCAGAACCCGGATTTTTGTTCTGAGTCTCTGCCCGAAGGATTCCAATGAACCTTTCCTTCAGTTCATGTCGCAGGTTGCGGCTGTGCTGAACAGCAAGGAGAACATTGCGAATATCCTGGGCGCCGCCAACGCCGGCGAAATCCGCAAGATCATGATTGCCCATAAATAATCGCAGTCATGGAGCCTGAGGCCCGCCGTGAAAATAAGATTTTCCGGCGGGTTTCCCATATTCTGGAACGGAACACGGCAATATT
>DXVA01000423.1 GCA_019408975.1 Lentisphaeria bacterium
GGATATGATACAAATTCAGAATCCGATGTCCGCAGAACTCGTCCGACTTCAAAGAACTTTCCGACAGAAAAGAATACATGAAAGTTCCACATCCCGTTCTTTTCGTTTTATTTACAACCGCCATCAGGAACGGGAACGAAGCAATGCGCCCGAGGCGCGACGCCGCACGGAATGCCTGCGGAAGCTGTTCGGACATATTCTCGAAAATCTGCCCTTTGAGTTCCGCGAATACGGCATCCGGATTCATGCAGAGTTCACGCGGAACCATCAAAGGCTGGAGGCTCCACTGATTGAAGAACACGGCGCCGCGCGCAATTCCGGCACGCCCCCGCAGATCGACGGACATCGGAATCAGGATGTTTCCCGGAACCAGCAGTTCATCCAGAAGCAGAGCGTAACTCCGGCAGATGCGGGAAAGCAGGTACGGAGTCAGCATGAATGGACCGGATGTTTTTTCGCTGAAACGCGTGAGCGCCTCTGTTTTCTCCCGCGAAAAGGAAAGAAGCGTGTACCGGTTTGCAGACACTCCGTCCGACTGCGTTCCGGCGATCTCGCCGGCGGCGGCAAAGGAGATCATTTTCCTCTGCACCTGACGCCCGCTGCGAAACTGGCATCCCCACTCGTTGAGTTTCGGTGAGGAGAGCCCGGTCTCTCCGCGGAGCATCGAAACATCTCCGCTGCGCACCGCCTCGATCAACAGTTCCGCGCCCCGCCCGTCGAACAGCAGATGGCTGAATTTGAATACCAGGAAATGACGCGGTCCCTGATTCAGAAGCATGACCTCCAGAGCGCCATCCAACGGGGTGTTCAGGCAGGAACCAAGTTCATCCCCTGCAACAACCCGTATCCGGCGCGGCTCTCCCGGCATCCAGTAAGGAGCGGCATGCAGGCAGTGGCGGCGCATCCTGCCGGAGAAAAGCGACAGGATGGGGTCCAATACGGCAAGTTTTTCCAGCAGTTCCTGTTCCTTCAGTTCCGTTTCCAGCTCCAGCACGACAAGAAAATGATTCCCGCGTCCGGGCGTATTCCGGCAGTCGTAATTCAACATTGCCGCGACATAATCAAAACCGTCAAGATAGTATTTCATTTCCCTGCTTCACAAATTTTTTCCGCAAGGGCGGCAACGCTTTTCACATCCGCACTGCGAAGCCCCGCGTCCACAAGATTCGCGCCGTAAAGACGCTTCACCGAAAGCAGGAGCTCCACGAACCCCATGGAATCGATTCCATTTTCCGCAAGGGAAAGCCCTGCGGAAAGTTTCGTTTCCTCCCTGCCCGTAATCGCGGAAATCTCCCGCAGGAGCCCGCATGTCACCTCATCGACAGTCATATTCTCTTTCCTTTCCCGATATAAACCGGTAACTGATTGTTCCTGATCCGTTCCGCCAGCTCAAAAGGCGTCAGCTCCGGCGCCCCCTCCTGAAAAATCAACTCATCTGCGCCCTCATCCGGGGCAACCAGAAACGCGGCGGCTCCTTCCGGGGGAATCCGGCGCACATGGTTCGCGATCTCCTCCGTCATCAGCGCATTTTCCTCCCCGCTCACGACAAGCATCCGGGGACACAATGCACCGCAGAGTTCCGCAGTCCGCAGAGCCTCGTAAAAAAGATTCTCGAATCCGGTCAGCGTGAATTCTGGGCCGCGAAGCCCGAAAGCCGAGGCGGCATAGGAGGCGGCGGCGTTGTGAACCGAATGGGAAAATGTCGTCGGCATCACATCCTCCTCGCGATAATCCAGCAGGTCGTCAAGAAACGCGCAGGTCGTGCGATGCGGGCCGAACGAACTCGCCACAATCACGCCCGTATCGCCGGAAACGTCCGGAACGGCGTCCAGCACTTTGCCGGCAGCCGTCAGTACCAGCGCGGTATAACGATCCGCACGGCGAAGGGCATATTTTTTCCGCGCCGCCTGAAATGCCTCACGTGAAAAATTCGTCACTGCCGCACATTTGAGAATCCGCATATTCACACCCTCCCCGCGATCAGCGCAGTATTGCACCCGCCGAATGCCAGCGAAGTGGACATCGCATGACTCCCCGTGAACGGCGTCAGTTCCGATACGGGCGGCACGGCGATGTTCTCCGGCTTCTCCTCAAATCCGTAACTCGGCGGAACCGCGCCGCGCTTCAGCATGATCAATGTGAAAATCAGCTCCAGCGCACCGGCGGCGGCAAGCGTATGCCCGGTCCGCCCTTTCGTGGACAGATAGCGGACACCGTGCCCGAACACTCTCGACAGGAGCGCGGACTCGCAGAGATCGTTGTTCTCGGTTCCTGTCCCATGTGCATTCACAAAGGCAATATCCGAGGCGGAAAGCCCCGCAAGGCGCAGAGCGGTCATCACTGCGCGCTCAAGCCCGCGTCCATCGGGATGCGGCGCGGTGATGTGGTAGGCATCCCCGGCACAGCCGACTCCCTCCAGCACGAACTCCGCCTGATGTTTCCGCTTTTCAAGAGACGCACCGCTTTCCAGAATCACGACTCCGGCGCCTTCTCCCAGATTCAACCCCCTGCGTTTCTTATCAAACGGACGGCATGGTTCCGGCGATGCGACGCCGAGCGCATTGAATCCGGCAATGGGAACACGGTTCAATTCATCGACCCCGCCCGCAATTGCAAGCTCGCACGCGCCGGAGGCGACCTTCAGATATGCCAGGGCAATCGCATCCGCACCGGAAACACATGCGTTGGAAACCGTCAGGGCGGAACCCGTCAAGCCGTATTCGCGCCGGATTCTCTCCGAAGGATTCGATGTGAAGAAATTCCGGAGCGGTTCCCAGGAATCCACGGCGCCGGAACGCAGTTTGCCGTAAAATGGAATATCGTTGAGCTGGCAGGAAACCGTGGTTCCGATCGAAACGCACACATTCTTTCCGCGTATCGAGCCGGCACGCAAACCTGCGGAGTCCAGCGCTTCGTTCAGGGCATGATGCAGGAAAGCCATGCTTCGCGACTCGCCGCCCGGATCGAACTCCGTCAGTTCAAACACAGGAGTCGTCAGCGTGGAACCGATCCTTTCCGAAGGGGGGCGCGGCACAACACCGGAATCCGCGTAAAGCCCGGAGGCGGATTCCCCCCATCCGTCGCCCGCCGCGGAAATGCACCCCGCACCGCTGATATATACTTTATCCATCTGAATTCCAATTCTCAAGTTACAGGTTTCAAGCAGAAAAAAAGACAACGAAATATAATGTATCCCGGACAAAAAGCAAAGTCATTCCGCCTCATTTTCCAGCGCTCCAGATATTTTCAAAGAGAAAACACCGGTAAGGATGCAGAAACGCCATGCTTTCCAGCGCGGAAACGTATTCCTGCACATACGGAGTCAAATCACTGCGGCGGCGTCCGGACAGTTTCGGGAAGATCGCATTCCCGTAATGGACGATGAATGACGTATGGGCTCTCTCGCGCACAGCGAACAGAGGCAGCACCGGGCACGTACACCGTGCCGCAAGATAGAAT
>DXVA01000424.1 GCA_019408975.1 Lentisphaeria bacterium
TTCCACCCTCGTCGCGAATTCAATACAGACGACCGCCCCCCGCGCAGATTCGACAGTGACGGCAATACAGAACGTTCTTTCCGCCCTCGTCGTGAATTCAATAACGATTTTGACGGAAATATGACGGAACGCCGTCACAATTATGACGACAAACGTTCCCATAATAAAAACCGTCGCGATTTTGAACGGGATGACCGTCCGCAAAGACGTCGTTTCAACAATTTCAGAAATAATTTCCGGGATCGCGACAATGATTCCTACTGAATGAAACAGGTTTTACTGCGCCTGCAATCCGGTGCGGACATCATCAAAAAATCTCAGACTGCGGCATTGATGCAGATCAGCCGCAGTTTTTTTGTCCTCCTTCAGGACAATAAAAAAGACGGATTCCAACAATATGGAACCCGTCTTTGAAAGAAGCCGACCCGGAATCAAACCTTTGTAACCGCAGTTTCCGGTTTGTCCGCTTTCACCGTCTTGACCGGTTTATGCCAGTAGGCGATGATCAGGTTGGTGATGAAGACGGAAGAATAAGTTCCGACCAGCAACCCGAAGAGCATGACACTTACAAAGTCACGGATTCCGGAGCCGCCGAAGATCAACTGCATCACAAGCACCATCAGAATCGTGGACGTCGTCAGAATCGTTCTGCCGAGTGTCTGGTTGATGCTCAGGTTGATGATATCCCAGTAGGACTTGTCTTTTATCAGTGTCAGGTTTTCGCGGACACGGTCAAAAGTAACGATCGTATCATTGATTGAAATACCGACAATTGTCAGCGCCGCCGCCACAACGTTCAGAGTGATCTGACCGCCGCACATGAGGTAGAGCCCTACGCCGATGATCACGTCATGAACCAGAACTACCGTTCCCGCAATCGAGTAGGAGAACTGGAAGCGGAAAGTCAGGTAGATGATCATCACGACGAAAGAGAGTACCAGCGAAATCAGAGCGGACTTCATGAAAGTCTGTCCGATCAAGGCGCCGAGAGTGGATTGCGTTTCTCCCTTGAATGCCGCCGTTGGAAATTCCTTGTTCAGGGCATTTGTCACTTTTTCCATGACGACTGCGCCGGCTTCAGCGGTTTTTTCCGTCGTTCCGCCTTCGGTGTCGCGTATGATAATTTCAAGCTTCTTCTGCGCGTCTACGGCACTGCCGGTCTTGTAAGTGACTTTGTTTTCAAATCCCTGGCTTTTCAGGAATGCCGAAATCTTTTCCGCCGGCACCGCTTCCTTGAAGCTCAATTCCACCTGCGTGCCTCCGGTAAAGTCAATGCCGAGACATTCTTTTCCGCGGACTCCCACAAAAATGAAAGTCGCAAGAATCAGAATGCCGGAACATGCCAGAGCGTACTTCCGGAGCCCGAGAAAGTCAATATGTGTTCCGCGTCCGACAAACGAATGCATCTTCAGGGATTTGACGCTCATGAAACGGGTCATCAGGTCAAAGAGCAGGCGCGTCAGGAACACGGCGGTGAAGAGAGTTGTGAACACACCGATTGCAAGCGTGATCGCAAATCCCTTGATGGCGCCGGTTCCCTGCCAGAGCAGAATCACCGCAACAACCAGAGTCGTGATATTCGAGTCGAAGATCGCGGAATACGCGCGGTCGAAACCGAGATCAATCGCATTCTGCACGGTTTTCTTCGATTCGATTTCCTCGCGGATGCGCTCATAAATCAGCACGTTTGCATCGACCGCCATACCGATCGTCAGGATAATGCCGGCGATACCCGGCAGGGTCAAAGTCACATCAAACGCGGCAAGTGCCCCGAGAATGAGGATGGCGTTGACCAGCAGCGAGATATTCGCAATGATACCGCTTCTCATATAATAAACAGCCATGAAGATCATGACCAGCACCATGCCGGCGATACCGCTGTAAAGTCCGTCGCGGACCGTTGCCTCGCCGATCGTCGGATCAATATCGGACTGCGCCTGAATCGTCATGGAGAACGGAACGCTTCCGCTGACCAGCGCATTGGATACGTTTTCCGCATCTTCGCGGGAGAAATTTCCGGTAATGGAGGCATTGCCGCCGGTAATCGCGACTTTGATCTGCGGCGCGGAATAAAGCTGACCGTCAAGCACAATCGCAAGCAGGCGGCCGACATTATCGCCCGTGACTTTGCCGAACTGCGCGGCTCCGGCAGGTTTGAATTTGAGAATGATTTCACGCTGTCCGAACTGGTCCATTGTCGGATAGGCTTCATCAATTTCCTTGCCGTCCATCTGTGCCTCGCGCTCCACCAGATACGGCTTCTTGATTACTTTTCCGTCCTTGGTTTCAACGCTTTCCAGAATTTCATAACCTTCCGGAGCGTCATAATTCTTTTTATCCGCCAGATATTTCGCGACTTCCTGATCATTGTTCAGGTGAACGAGGCGGAACTGGAGCTTCGCGCTCAATTTGATCAGTTTTTCCAAAGTGGCCTTTTCCTCCTTGGTCACTACGGGAACACGCATGGAAATATATCTGCCGCCCGCGGGAGAAATGTCCGCTTCGTAAATATTCTTTGCCGTCAGACGTTTTCTCAACGTTTCAATGGCGATATCACGGTATTCATTGAATTTCTTTTCGATTTTCTCCTTGTCATTCGGATCGGGCACGAGCTCAAGGATGAATTCGGCACCGCCGTTGAGGTCGATACCGCGGCGGATCGACCCTGCGGAATTCTTGCGGATCAGGGAAATCACGTCCCGGGAACCCGTCACTTTCTGCGACTTCACGATGGAAGGCTTGACATATTTATCAAGGGAAACGCCTTTTTCCGCGGCGGCATCCTCCAATGCCGTGGAATCATACATGGAGGGATCTTTCGCCTTCTTTGCCTTTGCCGCCGCAATCAGTTCAACCACTTCCTTGTCCTGCGGATTGGAAAGCAGTTCCTTGAATGTATCATAGAAATCACGCTCCTGGAGCGGATACATGGAGAAGATGAACACCCCCAGTACCAGCAGAGCGAAAACAGATCTCAGAATTACGGGTTTTTTGTTCATTTCTGCTCTTCCTTGCCGACAACCGTGCTGACTGCGGTCTTCACGACATTGATTTTCACGTTATCGGCAATCTTGACGACAAACTGATCGTCCTTCACAGAAACAATCTCGCCGAAAATACCGCCGACCATCAGGACCTGATCTCCGGCTTTGATCGAATCAATCATCTCGGCACGGCGTTTCTGCTCCTTCTTCTGCCCGCGCCACATCAGATAAATGATCACGGCAAAAACAACGATCATAGGGAGCATTCCCCCGAGCGATCCTAAAAACGATTGAGGCTGTCCGGCGGCTTTTCCTGCGGCATCTCCGGCGGTTGCCGGGACTGATGCTGCCTGCTGTGCGAGTGTGGCGATGAAATTCTGCATGATATTTCTCCAATTTTAGTTTAATTTTTCGCTATAAAACAACAAGAATCCTTAATTTAACCCATAATATTG
>DXVA01000425.1 GCA_019408975.1 Lentisphaeria bacterium
GTATATGGATGGGCATGTCGACAGCATCTCCCTGCAGCAGATGCTCGCTACTTATCCCACATCCAAAGAGTGCGGATCGTGGAGCTGGGGTGAGACGATTCGGGTGCTGAAAGCCGGGATCATTGATACCAAAGGCAATCTCGCTCAGTAATGGAATAATACAAAAATAAGGGCTTTACAAATGTTTTTCAGAGTTTTGACGGTATTTTTTCTGTTTTTCACCACATCGGCGCTCATTGCGGAGGACGCTTTCAAAGGAGAGATTTTTCCATTGAAGTTCATGCCGGATGAAGATTACACCATAGCCGAAAATATCCCTGCGGTTTTCTGCGTCAACACCTGGGCGGTGACGGAGGAGGCAAAACGCAGGCTGGGCGGCGGGAAGCCCGTGATGATCCTTGAACTTCCCGCGTTTCTGAAGCTTTCCGGCGCGTGTATCCAGACCGGATATGCGAAAAAGCTTCAGGCGTTGCCCGCGACAGAGCGGAAAATCAGGAGAAACGGCATGGACTATATCCATTATGAAATCCCGTTTTTCTATTCCGGCAACTGGTACAACATGCTGAAAGTCGGAGCCCCGCACGCTTACAATGACTTCCGTCTGTTCGTGGAGGCGCGTCCCGGGAGCGCGGGAAAGAACGGTATGATTTACTGGAGTTTCCGCTTCGGGGAAGAAAAAGTGAGTGAGTCGAAGCATCATGTGGCTGTTCTTGGCGCCGTGGTTCCTCCGGCGCGTCCGGCAAAATATTTTGCCTCAAGCATCGGGAAAAGTATTGCGACGGATACCCCGTTCGCAGAGACGGACCGCAAAATCGTGGATTACTGGAAAGGGCTTTCGGAGAAGGCAAGCGCATTTTCCGGGTTCTGGAATCCGAAAGACCCTTATCTCTCCAGGCATCTCGGCTGCGATATGATGCTCGGGACGGCGAAACAGTTCATCTACCTGATCTTCCCGGAATATTTTGAACAGGGGGTCCGCAAATGGCAGAATATGATTGCCGCCGGACGCATTCCCGCCCTGATCAATGAGAAAGGCAAAAAAGAGTCCGACCCGCGTGCGACTCCGGTATGGTATCTGGTGGACGACCCGGAAGGACTTTATGAGAAATATCTGACGGACGGAATCCGTCTCATGCGGAAACATTATCCGAATCTGCGCAGAATTTATCTGAATTATGAACCCGGTGTTTCCGGATTCGATCCGAAGGGGCTCAAACGCTTTGCCGAAGTCAGCGGATTGGCGGCGGTGCCGTCCAGAGAAGATGTTTCCAATGGCAGGTATCGCCGGAAATGGTTTGAGTACATGGTGGATCTGCATCAGAAACATCTGGAAAAATTCGGCGCCGTTCTGCGCCGCGAGTGGCCCGGAATTGAGTTCTGGCTCTGCACGGACAATTTACATGCCAGAGGTCCGGCTGTTGCTTACTGGTGCGCCGTTGACAGTCGTCGTGCGGACAAGCTTGTGGACGGGCATCAATCCATGCCGTATTACTCCGGAACGCCTTTTTTCGATGATGTGAAATACAATATTGAGAATCTCCGGAAACCGTTTTTCCCGTTGAACGATCCTTCGGAGAGATCTCTCCGTTTCTTCCGCAACTATACGCCGGACAAACTGCGGCAGAACATCGTTGCAAGCGCGGCGCTCGGGGCGGAAGGCTTCGGGTTCTGGCCGGACTGCGTTCTTTCCGGGCTTTATTATCACCGCATCCGCGACGCATGGTCGGACATCGCACAGGCGGAGGATTTCTACCGGAAAGGCGTGCGTGCGGATTCCGGAGTTACGCTGAAGATCGCCAATTCCCGCGAGGCGGAAGTGCCGGATTCGAGCGGACGGAAGATCAAGGTGGTCTATCCTGATTACACTCCCCGCCTCAGGCATACGGTTCATCAGCTGAACGGGGAACTCCTGCTGACGGTATTCAATTATCATGAAACGGTTCCGATGTTTCTGAATATTTCCGCCAGGAATATGTCTGCGGATTCCATCGTTTCCGAGATCGGCGGAGTGCGTTACGACGGCGCCGACATTACCCGCGGCGAACTGGTCAAAGTGGAACCGTCGGGCGTAAAACTGATCAGGATCGGACGTACCTCCGTATCGGGCAGGGCGGCGGATCGGAGCAAGCTGAAACGGGAACTGGAAAAACAGCTTGAGCGCGTTTCCGGCATGGCCTCTTTGCAGAGTATCGCCAAAGACGGGGCTTCCGCGTCATGGCGGATTCCGGGGGGACCGGGAAAGATTCCGATGCTCATGCTGAAAAATCCGGCGGGACAGCAGATTCTGATTGATGCATTCGGCAGGCATGGGATCGTCTACTGGCATAATACTGCCGGGCAGAACCTGCTCGGCACATTCCTGCTTCATAACCAGGAACGGATTCAGGCTCCCTATCCGTTTGTACTGAAAAAGATCGAGGTGAAAGACGGCATGGCGTCCGCATCGTTCGAGTATGTTTTTTCAACGCAGGACGCCGGAGCGGATTTCGAGCTCCAGGATTTGAAGGTCACGCAGACATTTTCCATACGGAAACCGGATGAATTCACTATGAGCTGGACTCTTTCCAACGGTTCCGCATCGCCGGTGAATGCCGGATTCCGCGTCAAAAACGAACCTTTCCGGAAAGTCCTTGAGGCGGTTGCAGAGAATGAGAAAATGATTCCCGGTCCGATTCCGGCAAACAGAATGCTGATGAAACCCGGAAAACAGACCCGTTTTCTTGCCGCATTGCCCCGTTCCGCATGGAATGGCGGAGCTGTAACCGTGAAAGGTGTTTCCCGCACCTTGAAAATCGAAGCCCCGGATTTTGCCGGTGTTTACTTCTGGTATGGAAGTTCGACTGTTTCCGTGGAATTCCTGACGGACGATTTCATTCTGAAACCGGGTGAGTCGAGAACCTTTTCCATTCATGTGAAATTTTAAATTTGAAACGGCAGTCCGTGCAGGGATGGCGGACTGCTTTTCGGAAGACGGATTGTCCGTTTTTGAGTTTTTTACTGCCGGATTGACGCCCGGTATATTTTTCCTGATAAAAAAGAGGAATAAGACTTGAAATCTGGAAAACATGGAATATAGTAACGCCCATCAGGTTGGAAAAATCTGATTATGGCGGCTTAGCTCAGTCGGTAGAGCGATGGAATCATAATCCACAGGTCACTGGTTCGAACCCGGTAGCCGCCACCACTGTTGAATACTGCAAGCGATTCATTTTGAATCGCTTTTTTCATTTCTGCGAATTTCCCCTTGCATAAGATGTTTTCCGGGCAATTTCGGAAAGGGTGTCGTTCTGTTTTACGTGTGTCGGGATATCTTGACTGCGGCAGTTTCGGAAAAACGACTGCCGGAGAATCAGGTTTCGCGCATCTTGTTTCCCGTGAACTTCGTGCAGGACTCTCAGGCCTGCCGCGTTCCAGCTGCGTAAGCTGGTCGC
>DXVA01000426.1 GCA_019408975.1 Lentisphaeria bacterium
GTCCGGTCACATTGCCGAATGAATCGTAAATATCATGTCCCGTCGCTTCGGCATTAAGCCATGCACGCCCCTGCAGACGCCATGAAAGATCATCCAGCTTTTTGATCAGGTTATGATATCTCCGGCACAGGGCAAAATCAGCGGGGTCCAGAATTCCCTGCACATCATCAATATTATTCACAGTGCCGAGCGCGGGCAGATATTTCGTGATGTAAATGATCCATGCCCGGTCATCCATGGGCATTCCGTAAACAGGTTCAAGGGAAACGGGGATCAGGGTCACTTTATCGAAAACAGGCAGCACCATGCCCGCAACGAACGGATAGCGGATTGCTCCTTCTTCCGTTTTCAGATATCCGAGCGGTTTTGCAGTCGCATCGAATGTGATGTAATAGGAGTCATCGTCGAAATAATCCAACGCCTGTTCCGTTCTGGCTCCATACTGATTGATCTTCCGCCCCATGCCGCTCTGGGAGCCACCGAAACGGAAAGGATGATCCTTTGCAAATTTTCTCTTGAACTGAAACTGCTTCAGAATCGTTTCATCGGGAACCCGGATCGAAAAATAGGAAAGCGCTCCGGACCGGTAATCCACGCCGTCCTGAAAGGGACCGCGCAGATAGTTCTCCCAGCCGCCTTTGTCAACTCCGTATTCGGAATAGGAACACCAGTCGTTATCAAACGTCGCCCATGAGATTTCCGGCAGAGGGTTGTTTTTTCCGTCCGTGTCATTCTCATCGTCTTTCTCGTATCTGTCATATATGGTTCCCAGTTTTTTCAGTTCATTCTCCCGCCCCGGAACCCGTTTGATGACTTCATCCAGCATTCCTTTTTCATCCGCCCGGGTGTAGACGTCTTCGCCTCTGTATGCTGTAATGTGGACCGGCAGGATTTCCGAACCCTCCAATGACTTCGTGCTTTTTTCAAGCCGGATATTCCCCCACCATTTTTCCTGATAGTAAATACCGTCGTCCTTCGGAAGCAGAGCCCGGAGGGTGCACCAGTCATCCGCGGCAATCGCTTCCATGACGGTCCGGTTCCGGAGATAGTTCACCACCGTGACCGGAGGCTTTTCGGATTTGTCCGCAATCAGTTTCGGCATACCGAGGTAATCGACGTTGGTTCCGACCGCCACTCCCTTGGATTCGCCGCCCGAACCGCCGAGGATCTCCGCGACCATATTCGCATACGGTTCCCTCCATTGGAATCCGTAGTATTCCTGACTCACGATATCGGGATTTCCATAGTATTCCTCGCTGTTGATGTCATTGAGCATTTCATTGAGGAATGTGTTGCAGTTCTCATTGTAGGTAAGCCCGTTGTTTTTCGCCGCCTGCTGTGCGGCGCCGAACCCGATCAGCGGACCGACGAACGCCACCCGGATCTGCATCTGGGTCAACATATCCGCGGAAGTCCTGAGCCGTTCCCGGTCATTTTCATCATTTCCTAAAAAACTGCCGGGATCGCCTCCGATCTGGTAGGCGGGGTCCGTGATCAGCACGGTACATGCCTTGACCAGATTCATTTCCCCGATCAGGTTCAAGGTATTCTGCTGCCATCTGGCGCCGGTCAAGGCGGCGGAATCAATCGCGGACATGACTTTCACCTTGCCGCGGATCACCCGCTGGACATCGAAAAGGACCAGAATCCCGACAAGGATGATGACCATTGCCATAACTCCGAGAATCAGAGTCTGTCCCCGTTCCCGCCGGAATCTGCGGCGGAGATGACGAAATGTCTTCATCAGTTGCCTCCGCTGTTGTTTTCGATGTAGTTCGAGCTGTAATCGGTCAAAGAGGCTTTGCCTTCCAGATCAATGCCGTTCCCCTTGCCGAAGAAAAGATGTTTCAGATAGGTGTCGGGAAATGCGTAGTCTGTGAACTTCGTGTAGAGATCGGTCATATTCATGCTTACGGCGGCGGTATAAGTGAGCGTGGTATTGACTTTCCGGTTTTCATCGCTTGACTTTCCATACCAGAATTCATATTCGAGCCACCGGTTGCCGCCGACATAACTGTTGATGTAGGACCGTTCCCGTGTCAGCCTGTCCGCGGCGGAGTTCTCGTCCAGAGTCGGGGAAACGATGTCTCCCGAGGCGGGAAGGGCATTCACGCGGACTTCGCGCCCGATGAGATAGTCGCGGAACCCGACGGCGCGGGAACGCGCTCCGCGGATTGCCGCATAGTCGATGAAATACTGCCCGATCACGAAGTAAAAAACCTGAAGCAGTCCGAACAGTACAAGAAAAATCACAAACATGGAAAGCAGTGATTCGACAATCGCCGCTCCATGCTCCCGTTTTCTGTTTTTACGGTATGAAAGAAATTTCATGCAACACACCCCGTCCGGTTTCAGGACAAAAGAAACTCATGGAAAGTCCCTCCCGTTCCGGAGAACGAGATGAAGAAACCTGCGGCTGAGGCGAATTCAGCCGACAGAAAAACTGAACGCGGAAAGGTGTTATTCGCCGCTGATGTCGATTCCGTCTTTATCCATGTTCTTCAGGATATCGGCGGATTTGTTGTTATCGACTTCCGCCGCCGCCTTGTTGTCACCGAACGTGGAGGCTACACCTGCGATGATCGTCCGGATGCGGTCGCTGAAGAGCCCCATGACAGTAAGAGCCGCAACTGCGACGATGACGATAATGATGATGTACTCGACGATCGCCTGTCCTTTTCTTCTGTGTCTTCTGAGTTTCATTGTTTCTACTCCTTGCTGTTACTGTTAAAGAGTCCCTGAGATGATTTGTTCCATCTGCGACCTGTCCGGAGGATTCGGCTCCCACGAAACAAGCCCGATCAATCTCGCTCCATACTGGGAAAACGCCGCCAGCAGCGCACAAAGCATTACGGTGAAAAGCACACAGACCACGAGCATTGCCGCGTATTCGGTCAACACCTGCCCTGCGGTATCCCGCCGTTTCTTTTTGCTGCCGGTCAGATTCATATTTCCGCAGCGCCGCCGCAGCGGCACCCCCTCTTGTCTCCTGTCGTTCAATCCAGAGGCAGGACTTTGCGTCCTTTGCGCCTGGCGATCACTTCATTCTTTTCATTCAAGACAATAATATCCGGAAGATGTTCCTTTGCTTCTTCCGGCGTGAAATTGGCGAAGGACATAATTGTCACGATATCTCCCACATTGCCTTTATGCGCCGCCGCACCATTCAGGCGGAACACTCCGGAACCGCGTTCTCCGGGAATCGCATAAGTTTCAAGGCGCTCTCCGTTTGTGGCATTGACGACCAGAATTTTCTCATAAGGAAGCATCCGGGCTTTTTCCAGATACGCGATGTCGATTTCAAGGCTTCCTTCATAGTCAAGATCGCAGTGCGTCAGCCTTGCCCTGTGAATCTTGCTTTTGCACATTTCCAACAGCATTTCAGAACTCTCCTAAAATTTTCCATGCAATATATTATACCATTCC
>DXVA01000427.1 GCA_019408975.1 Lentisphaeria bacterium
GCCGTGATGTTCTGATTGGAACACTTCGTGCCCGTCGGTTGAAAATTAATCTTGCGCATCGGGTTTGAAATTGCAGTTTCATAGTGCTAAATTGTTTTTTCAGACTCATGCTTTCAAGGAAAGGTGTCACGATATGGATGACGGGAAAGGGAAAAAGAAGAAACGTATGCTGATCACGTCTGCCGCATGTATCTGCCTGTTGCTGCTCCTCGCCGCAGGGACCGCCTGCTGCATCGGTGCCCAATTCGGTGAACTGCCGGATAAAGCGGCGCAGAAACATTTTGAGACACTGCCGAATTATTCCGGCGGAAGATTCATGAATCAGGAAGCCGCGGTCATGCATCTGACGAAAACGGCAGCATCGACAGGGCTTTTCCGTTTTCTGTTCACTTCGGAAAACGCGCCGGCTTTTGAACTGCCGTCCGTCAAACTGGCAAAAGATTCCTTTTCCGCAAAGCCGGAGGATTTTGCCGTTTACTGGCTGGGACACTCGACCTTGATTTTTGAACTGAACGGCATACGTTTCATGACGGACCCTGTATTCGGGAACGCCGCACCGATTCCCGGCATCGTCAGGCGCTACTGCGAATCACCGCTTCCCCGGGAGGAGCTGCCCGAGCTTGACTTCTTCATCATCTCCCACGATCATTACGACCATCTGGAATATAAAACGATCCGTTTCCTGCGCAATGCGGAAACTCATTTCATCGTGCCGCTCGGAGTCGGCGCGCGTCTGCGGGGCTGGGGAATCGCGCCGGAACGGATTCATGAACTCAACTGGGACGAGTCCATCACTTTCGCGGGGCTGAAAATCACAGCTCTGACCTCACGCCATTTTTCCGGCCGCTCCGGCAAAGACCGGGATCGCACTTTATGGGCGGCGTTTCTGATCGAAGGCAGCGGGAAAAAGATCTTTTTCGGTGCGGACGGCGGGTATGGAAAACATTTCAGGGAGATCGGGCGGAAACACGGTCCTTTTGATCTTGCCTGCCTTGAAATCGACGCATGGAACGAACGCTGGCCTAACAACCATATGTTCCCGGATGAAGTGATCAAAGCGCATCAGGATCTGGGGGGTAAAATCCTTCTGCCGATTCACTGGGGCGTATTCGATCTGGCAATGCATCCGTGGGATGAATCAATCCGCAAAGTCATGGAACATGCCCGGAATGCGAAAATCAGGATCATTACGCCGGCGATGGGCAGGAAAACACTGCCGGAATCCGCAGACACGGAGGAATGGTGGGACATAAAGTGAACCGCCGTATTCTTGAGTAAGCAGGAGTCAGATTTTATGCAGGACAAAAATGCCGAACAACGGCAGTTCCGGAAAATGACGCAGGCTCCGGTGCCGCGCCTGATCGTCACGCTCGCCATCCCGACGATTTTCACCATGCTGATCACAGCCGTTTACAATATGGCGGATACGTTTTTCGTCGCAAGGCTCGGAACCAGTGCCGCCGGAGCGGTCGGCATCGTATTTGCAATGATGGCGGTCATTCAGTCCCTCGGATTCATGATCGGAATGGGTTCGGGCAGTCTGGTTTCGCGCGCTCTCGGCGAACGCAGGAAGGAAAAGGCGGACGAGTTTGCATCGACAGCATTTGTCATGGCAATCGGCGCCGGAACGCTGCTGGCGGCAGCGGGGCTGGCATTTACAGAGCGCATCATGATTCTTCTCGGCGCAACTCCGACCATTCTGCCGTATGCGATGGACTATGCGCGATATATCTTCTTCGGAACTCCGTTCATGTGCTGCTCTTTTGTTCTCAACAACCTGCTCCGTTCCGAAGGAAAGCCGGTCTTCGCCACAATCGCCATCGGGTTCGGCGGACTGCTGAATATTGCCCTGGACCCTCTTTTCATCTTCACTTTCAAGCTTGGAATTTCCGGTGCGGCAATCGCAACCCTGATCAGCCAGTGCATCAGTTTTTCGATTCTGCTTTATTTTTTCATTTCAGGGAAAAGCATCACGAAACTTTCCATCCGCCATGTTGCGAGGCATACCGGTGTCTATCTTCAGATTCTGAGTATCGGATTCCCCTCGTTCTGCCGTCAGGGGCTGGCAAGCATCTCCACAGTCGCCCTGAATATCGCGGCGGCAAACTATGGCGACGCAGCCGTGGCGGCAATGTCGATTGTCGGCCGCATCTTCTTCCTCGTGCTGGCGATTCTGATCGGTTTCGGGCACGGATTCCAGCCGGTCGTCGGTTACAATTACGGGGCAAAATGCTACGGGCGGGTTCATGAGGCATTCTTCTTCTGCATCAGGGCAGGAACCGTATTTCTCGCCTGTGCCGGAATCGCCGGTTTTATTTTTGCTCCGGAAATCATGGGGTTGTTCCGGAAAGAAGACGCTGCGGTTCTGGCAATCGGCACCGCCGCTCTGCGGGCGCAATGCGCCGCCCTGCCGTTTCAGCCGTTGAGCGTATTGTCCAATATGCTGTTCCAGTCCGTCGGGAAACCGGTGCAGGCGACTTTCGTCGCGGCGACGCGCCAGGGCATTTACTTCATCCCACTGATCATCATTCTGCCCTGCTTCTTCGGATTGAGAGGAGTCGAATTCACCCAGTGCATTTCGGATTTCCTCTCTTTCCTGAGCTGCATCCCGCTCCTGATCCCGTTTTTCCGCGATCTGCGCAGGCGCGAAATGCAGGAGGGCTCATGCGGAATGCCCTGAAACTCAGATGAACTCCTTGATTCCCGTGGCGATCATCTGCATAGCCGTTGCTGCGATAATGAGTCCGGTAAGCCTGATCAGAGGTCCGATCAGGTGCGTTTTTTCCAGCGCGTTGTTGATTGCCGGAGAAAACATCATGAAGATGAAATTGGTGAAGATCGCCAGCGACAACGCGCAGGTCGTCGCAACAATCCCGAATTCAGCGGTACTCGATATCGCGGCGGCAATGGTCCCGGGCCCCGCAATCAGCGGCGCGGCAAGCGGAACCAGCGAGAGGTCCGTGAAGTTTTCCTTCATGGACTGGTGCCGTTTCTGCATGAAACGCCCTTCCCGTATGGCGGTCCACCCGATCAGGAAGACGACAAGCCCGCCGGTGATCCGCAGGGAGTAAAGTTCCACACGGAAGATTTTGCTGAGCACGATCTCGCCGGCGCCGGCAAGCACGACCAGCATCATCAATGCGGCGGCGGAAGATTTCCATGAGAGTTCAAAAATCTGTTTTCTTGAAAGATGCGGGTCATAAGTGGAAAGAAACATGACTTTGCTCGCAGGGTTCAGAAGCGCCAATAAATAAAGAGAGTTCTCCAAAATCTGGCTGTATTGCATTTTATCTTTTATTCCGGGTCTTTTTATTTTACGTTATTTGAAATATTGATAATATGGGTCATTCATCTGATCTTCGTGAATGCGTTTCAGTTCCGCCACATCCAGGAAACGGCAGGGCATCTGTATGGGCCTGCAC
>DXVA01000428.1 GCA_019408975.1 Lentisphaeria bacterium
TTTTGAGGTATGGCGAAGCCGGATATTTTCGATGAAATCATAGAATGTCTCAAGATGCAGGCGCTTGTTTCACCCGATACCTATGTAAGCCCGGAGGTACGCAAAGAGTTTTATACGGATATCGTCAAACCGCCTCCGCCCCGGTCGGCGGTGCCGCATCCCGCAGTACCGCCGGGAGGTTACGCACGCGCTGCCGTTCAGCCAGTCGGACAGGCTTCCCCGGCTTCCATGCCGAATATGTCGGTTCCCCCGTCTGCCGCGCCGTCTGGAAAAAGACCGCGCGAGATGACATGGGACGAACTTTACGATGCCGTTGCCGTGTGCCGTGGCTGCAAACTCTGCCGCACCCGGACGAATACGGTGTTCGGGGACGGCGACCCCAAGGCGCAGCTGATGTTTCTCGGAGAGGCTCCCGGAGCGGATGAAGATCTCCAGGGGCTTCCGTTCGTCGGCCGTGCCGGAGAGCTCCTGACGCGCATGATCAATGCAATGCAGTTCAACCGTGCGGAAGTCTTTATCGCCAATACCGTGAAATGCCGTCCTCCGAACAACCGGAACCCAGAACCGGATGAAACCGCCGCATGCCGCCCGTTCATCATGCGGCAGATCGGCTTGATCCACCCGAAGGTCATTGTAATGCTCGGCGCGGTGCCGCTGCGCCTGCTTTTTCCCGAGATCAGAGCTGGAATCACGAGAATGCGCGGGAACTGGATGGATTATCACGGCGTCAAAGTCATGCCGACATTCCATCCTGCTTATCTGCTGCGCAATCCTGCGGCAAAGGCGGATGTCTGGAAGGATCTCCAGCAGGTCATGGCTGTTTTCGGTAAAAAACATGTGCCGCCGCGCCGTCGCTGACGGTCCGGCTATCTGCTGACGGTGCAGTCCAGTTTCTGACCGTTTAAGGAGAAATGGTCAAGCGTTGCAGGTTCGCACATGGCAAGAAGTTCTTCGACGGAGACTGTGGCGAGGCATTCCACCGTATCAGCGGCGCCGTAGTAGATTTTCACCTCTCCGGAATCTTCCTGAATCATGCCGCCGGGAAAGATTACGGAACCGCGGAACCCTTCCAGTTCATATTTTTCGACGGGAGCCAGAAACGGTTTCCGGCAGAGCCCCGTCACTTTGGCGGGATCGTCCGGGTCAAGTAGCATGAGTCCTGCGTAATAAGTTTTATTCCAGCGTGTTCCGCAGCCGAGATCCCAGCAGGAGAGATTCCTGTCCATGTCTTTCCAGACGGCATGGAACAGTGTCAGATACCCCCTGTCCGTCCGGATCGGAGGCGCCGCCGGACCGATTTTGCTGTTGCAGAACGGTACATCCGCATGGGAAAGCACGAGGCGCGATTCTCCCCAGTGCCGGCAGTCGGGAGAAGTGGACATCCAGATGTCGAAATGTTCCTGGTAAGCGAGACTGTATTCCGGGAAGGGGCGTTCCAGACGGACGAATTTTCCGTTGATTTTTTCAGGAAACAGCACCATGTTCCGGTTGTCCGGCGCAGAGATGGAGAGGATTTCGACCGAACTGAAATCTTCACTGATGATTCCGGTGCATCCGCATACCCCGAATTTAGTGTCCGCAGCAAAGCAGATGTAGCACCTGCCTTCGATTACGGTCAGCCGCGGATCGTAAATCCGCTCCAGTTCCCGATGGCATCCGGCGGTCTCAAGCCACGGATGCGGCGCCGGTTGCCAGCGTTTTCCGTCGTCACTGAAGGCAATTCCGAGATTGATATGAATATCCTTCCTGGAATCGGGAGTGAACCCCACATCGTTGCGGAATACCATGACATATTGATTCCGGTATTTCGCGACTCCGGCATTGAAGACCAGGGATGACGGGTAAGAGAGGTCGGCGGGACTTAGAATCGGGTTGTTTTCATAACGCTTTACGCTCATGATGTATATCTCCTTATTTTATGTGCGGCAATAATATAAGCGAATGATGGGAAAGATGGAATGCCGTTTCCGGCAATATCATATCAATTCCGGCATATCGGATGAATTTCCGGGATGGCTCCGGCATTGCTTCACGGCAAATAAAATATGATATTTTTCAGT
Organism: Lentisphaeria bacterium; assembly: GCA_019408975.1. Lineage (GTDB taxonomy): Bacteria > Verrucomicrobiota > Lentisphaeria > Victivallales > UBA1829 > UBA11452. The sequence continues at coordinate 2,061 of DXVA01000428.1, forward strand.
TTGGAAGATTGCCAAAAAGACTTTTTCAATTATAATACAATAGTCGTCCGGAACAATATGGAAACAGGATATGGCATGAGCAATGACGCATTTTTAATTTTATTTCTGATCCTGATCGGATTGATGACGATTATTCCGCTTTTTCTCAGGAAATTCAAGATTCCCGACGTGATTGCGCTTCTGCTTGTGGGAATGTTGATCGGCCCGAACGGATTCGATCTTCTCGGCAGGCTTACGCCGCTGCTTTCCTTTCTCGGAACCAAACCGGATGTAGTGGAGGCGCATTCGCTGACTTTGATCAACTCCCTCGGTTCGCTCGGACTCCTTTTCCTGATGACGCTGGCGGGAATGGAGGCTGACTTCAAGCTCATCAGGAACAGCAGGCGTCCTGTGATCGCTTTGAGTATCCTGACGTTTCTGATTCCTTCCATTTCCGGTTATCTCGTCTATGCCTGTTTCAAGGCGGATGATTTTCCCGGCAAACTTCTGTATGCTTCTTTGTTTGCGTCCCATTCGGTCGGCATTGTGTTCCCGATCATCCGTGAATTGAATCTGGTGCGGAGCCTGTTCGGTGCGGCGATCCTGATTTCCACCGTGATTACGGATGTCGCCAGCATCGTGCTTCTTGCGGTCAGTGTCCAGATCAAGAAACTTTCCATTTCGCAGGATATTGCACTGAATAAGACTCTTTCTCTGTTTGATTATATCGACCCGAAGATTTTCGGCAACTATTTCACGGTATTTTTTCTGGTGATTGTCCTGCTGTATTTTGTGCTTGTGCTGTTTCTGGTGCCGAAGGTCGGCGGCTATCTGCTGAAAGTGCTTGACGAGGGGCAGGACGGGTTGATTACCTGTTTCATCTTTGTGGTTCTCGTGACCGTTCTGGCCGGGGAATTTCTGGGAATCAACCTGGTCGTGGGGGCGTTTCTTGCGGGACTCGGATTATCCCGCGTCGTGAAGTCGGCAGGTGAGACTTTCCGTAAATTCGAGGGGATCGGTTACGGTTTTCTCATACCGTTCCTCTTTATTTCAATCGGCATGAAAACCGATTTGCGGATGCTGTTCCATTCGGTGGGGAATCTTCAGATTATTCTGCTGACTGTCGTGGGGCTTGTCGGAAGCAAGGTCTTTTCCGGCTGGCTGGCGCTTCGGCTTTGCGGCTTTTCCAATGTGAAGGGAATCTGCGCGGGCGTCATGACCGTTCCGCAGCTTTCCGCGACGCTGGCTGCCGCAGCCATTGGCAAGGAATTGGGAATGCTGGATAACAATTTCTTTAATGCCATCGTTGTTCTTTCGATTGTCACGACTCTCCCCGTTCCGAACCTGGTACGCT
>DXVA01000429.1 GCA_019408975.1 Lentisphaeria bacterium
CTCCGTTCCCTCCCTCCGGCTGTATTTCAAAGCGCATGCGCTCCGTGAATGCCATTCCCCATTTCATGCGGTAGGTGCCTTCACAAAAGGGGTAGACCAGATAATAAGGCAGGTCTTTATTGAACTGATGACTGGGTTGTTTCGGCAACAGTTCCAGTTGGAAGACGGAATCCCAGCTGAATGCTTTGGGATAGCGTTTCCATGCGTCTGCAATTCCGATGTTCCATGTGTTTCCATCGCTGCAGAAAATCTCGGCTGTTCCGTTGAATTTGCCTGCGATCCGCTTGCCTCCATCAATGCTGAGGAATTGATCCGTTTCCTGAAAAATCCGTCTGTATGCAGTTTGTCCTGCCGTATTTTCAGAGTCGTAATGTGTCTTGACTGTCCGTATTTCACCCGCAGGTTCAAACTGGATATTCAGGTTCAGCAGGTCTGTGAACTCATGCGACAATTCGGTATTGATATGTGTGAATTCGAGTTCGAATCCATCGAGTCCGGAGAAAAAGGAGAGCCGGGCGACATAATCCATGAGTCCCCGGTCTCCGTTCCAATATTGGCCCGCAACCCGAACTGTGACCCGTTCCGGTCCCGACTCACTGATTTCAATGCGTCTGGGGGGACGTCCTGAGATGGAATACTCTTTTCCTGATGTGTCTTTGAGCATGACTCCGGCTTTGGTGAAGGCGCCGATGTTTCTGCCTTTGAATTTCAATTCTTTGATCAGGTTGAATTCTTTTTTGTCAATAACGGCATTGATTCTTCCGGTATTGATTACAATTTTCTCCTTTGTGTCATCTGTCTTCAGAGCCGGAAATTTTCTTCTTTGAATCCGGCTGCCGCACTCCACATAATAACACGCCGTTTCATCTGCCAGCAGCGGAGCGGTGAACTGAAGCAGTGCCCATTTCACCGACTGATCCGGCCAGAATCCGGTAATTGACACCTGCAGACTCTGTTCCTCGCCCTTTGAGTCGATCAGGCGAATCTGATCCGGTTGGAACAAGGCTCCCTGCGGCAGGGGGAATCCCATGCGGACACATGCATTTCGTTTGACTCCAGCTTCCTCTTTCAATTTGACAGGGACCTTTATATATTCCAGAGAACCATTCTTTTTCAGCCTGCCGCTTTCGGCAAATTCCGCTGTCCGTGGAACACGCGGATTTTTGACTTTCAGTTTTGCCTTTTTCATGATCTGCTGTCGCGTGTAACCCCGGTCATGGCGGAGTGGCAGTTTCAGATGCGGGCCTTTGTGCCAGAACTGTTGTTCCGCCGGGGCTTCTTTCCCGGACGGCATGGCTTCTCCGGAAGTGTTCCAGGCGAGAAAGAGGAAAAGAAGCAGACTTTGGAATAATCGTTTCATCGGGTATTTTCTCCTGTAAAATGATTAAAAATCGATTCTTGAATTCGGGTCGCCGTCATCCGTATTCCGTGTGATGAATACGTGTTTGGAATTTGTGACGTTTCCCGCCAGTGTCAGCAGATTTGTCTGCTTTGAATGACGGTAATCAATGAGCCGTTTGATGTTTTGCCCTGATTTGCTGTAACAGGCGGGGTTGGTATAATCCGAATCGCCGTAGGTCTTGCTCATGTTGCATACCTCCGAGCTTCCCGTTCCATCCATGATCAGAGGTATTCTGGACGGAAACTTGAAATTTGAGGTTTTGTTGGTGCACATGCGCAGCCTGTTCACGGCAGTCCATTTCATGGAAAATGTAGCGATCGATCCCATGATATAACTGCGGTAGCGCAGCAGCCCGAAAGTTCTGGGATAATAATATCCGTATGGAATATTGCTGCCCGTCAGTGCGGCGCATTGAAGCACTTTCGGCGTCATGACATACGAATCCTTCACGTTATTGTCCGCATATTCCCCGACGGTGCCTTTATAGGGAGCAAGGGAATTGCTGAACCATGAGCGTGCGTCATTCCATTTCAGTATGCCGCCTCCGTCGAAACTTCCCTGCTGAAATGGCATGACGTATCCGTTGAACACATCATTGTAATTGCATGTTGCAAGATATAACTGGCGCATATTGCTGACACAGGAAATTCCCTGTGCTTTTGATTTTGCCGCACTCAATGCCGGCAGGAGCAGGGCCGCCAGAATCGCGATGATCGCTACAACGATGAGAAGTTCTATAAGGGTGAAAATGCGGCAGGTTTCTTCCTGTGCCTTTGTTTTCCGTGCTTCCTTTTTCATGGCATAATTCCTTGTTTTATGTTAAAATTGCATTTTGTTTCAGCAGGCATTTCCGCAAATCCGCATAAGGCGGAAAAACTCCGGCGGGCACCGACAAGGCGGCAGCAACTCCAGCGGCATGGCCGGTAGCCATGCAGACAGGCATCATACGGATTGCCGAAAGTGCCTGTGTTTCAGCTCCGATGGCGCGTCCTCCCGCCAGCAGATTGTCTGCTCCTCTGGCTTTCAGTGCACCGTAAGGGATGCTGCGCCATCCTGATATTTCCTTTTCCCAGGGATTGCGGAAACGGTAAATGCCGTGGCCGCCGAATTTGCGCCGTCCCAGTGCAACGGGTTCCTCAACGGAAGTGTTTTGCAGCAGGTCTGTGCAAGTTATCATTGTCCTGGCATCGATTGTACGACCTGCCCGAATGCCGATCTTCGGAGCGATTCCGGCTAAACGGCAGTCCGCAAATTCAGTGAAGTTTTCCTGAAGCCATTTCAGTATTATGAATACCTGTTCCCGCAATGCGATATCCATACGTGTCAGTTCCTCCCGGTCAAGGGCATTTCCTGCAATCTGGCTTAAATTCAGCAAAATTTCATCGGTATTTCCCAGTTGGCATCCCATAAAGAGATCCTGTTCCGGGAACGGGAATTTTTTTTCAATGCACAGTCTGGAGAATTTTTTGCGGAGAAGTACTTTATCGAAACTTTTAACACCTGTCACTTTGAATAAGACGGTCTTGGTCATGCTCTCTTCTGTATTTCCTTCCTTGACGGGGAGTCCCGCCAGCTTGGCAAGAATGGCGTCTCCGGTTGTATCGACAAAAGCATGTCCCGAAATATCTTCCGTTCTGCCCATGCAGAAACATCGGACGGAGTCAAGCCTTTGTTTCCGGGTCTTCACTCCGATCACCACTGTATAGTAAGAGAGTTCCACCCCGGCTTTTTCCAGCATCCGGTTCAAGCACAACGCCAGCTGCGGTTCCGTTGTCGTATAGGTGCCGGTCAACGGGCCTGCCGGCAAATGGGACGTAATCCGGCGCTGGGAATTGACTTCCGCAATTGCTCCCATTGCATCCAGGTGACGCAGCAGGCGTTCTCCGACACCGCCGACCGTTTGACGCTGCCCGTCGCCGAATCCCATGAATGACGGGCATCCGCAGTTGACGGCAACGCCTCCCGGACAGGCTTCCTGCTCTATCAACA
>DXVA01000043.1:0-9535 GCA_019408975.1 Lentisphaeria bacterium
GCTATGTGGCTTTCGAGGTTGGGGAGGTGCGGCATGGCTCCGTCTACCTTGAGGAACAGGCGGTTCCCTGCGGAGCCGCCGCGGGCTTCACTCCTGAACTGATCCTGATCAACAGTCAGCAGTTCACCAAAACGGCGAACTGCTGGGGTGTGGACAACAATTCCAAGGGAACGAACACGAACCGCATCGTGCTGTTCCGCAAGGATTGACCCCTTGTTTAATCGCAGGGGGACGGCAGTATTTCAAAATTCAGTTTTGCTGGTTTGGAGCCGGGAATTCCGTTGTGCTTCAGAGTCAGCTCCCATTTTCCCGTTTTGAGTCCTGCCGTGTCGAGAACAACTCGGGAAGTCTGTGCGGGAACAGGGCATTCCCCGAGTTGCAGCAGCGTTCCGTCTTCGTGGAGGAGAAGCGTATTCATACTGTTTTTTTCTGTCTTGCTCCAATGATAATTTATTGTGAATTCCAAGTTGTTTCCTCTTATGATCGTATGATCAAGACATAAGACGACATGGACGGGAGAACGTTTTGACCAGTTTACCGGCAATGGTTTGATCTGGGTGTTGGAAAAGATAATATGTCCCCATTTTTCCTGCTCGTGGAAGTCTGATACTCTTGCCCAGGAAAGAATCATGTCGTATGTATGAAATTCGCGTCCGGCATTGAACTTCCAGACTGTTCCCTGATACGGAGGTGCCTCCATGCCGAAATAGCTCCATGGAACAAGAAGCTTGACTCTGGTTCCGCCGGACGGATTAATGGGAGATTTCACAAAGCTCCTGATTTCTTCCGCTGGAACGGGAATTCCTTTTCTCAGAAAGGTTTTTGCTCCTGCCGCATTGAAGATCAGGCGGCAGACTTCTTTATTGGGTAATTCAAAAAACAGCTCAAAGCAGTCATCTTTCCATAGATCGCCGTCGTTGTCCCTGCGGCTGGAACGGAACTTGCCGTTGGGCAGTACATGGTTTGCGCTGGATAGAACAGCCAGGCCTTCCGGCAGGGCGGCAAGTTGAACGATGGACCAGCTGGGAGTATTGCGCCGCTTATATTCTTCCAAAGTGCTGGACAAGGCTTTCAGCTGTGCTTCCTTTTCCGGAAGATAGCGCAGGGGACCGATGACTTCACTCCAGAATTTTTCCGTGCCTGCCGCATGTTCTTCCATTTTTCCATTTCCTATTCCGACTTTTATCACATACTGATTTGCTTTATCTTCAATCATGCCTGTGGAAAATGCCTTAATCGCAGGGCTTCCTTTTACTGTTTTATTCTGCGGGGATTTTCCTCGCAGGAGTTCTTCGATCGCGCAAAATATCTGCCAGCGCCTGACATTAAGGTTTTCATCTTTTAAAATTGCGGAGAGATTCCGGGCGGCGTCTCCCTGGCAGGGTAGATCGGTTGTCACTTTTTTCAAGACCTGTTTTCCTTTTTCCGCCAGTTCAGTTTCTCCCGCCTGTTCTTTCCGCTGAATCAGCTTCTTGAGAAATTCACATGCGGCGTAATCGACACACCCCTCATGAATACGCTCAACCTCCAAAGATGAAACGACTCCATCTTCCGAAAGTCTGGTATATTGCCATTGGAAGTTCCAGGAATCCCATAAATCAGCCCACTGGTGACAACCGACAGCATTCATACTCTGCGGCAGGAATCCGAAGGAAAGGCGGGAGGGATTGTAGTTGAAAAGAAGAATCTGCGCCTGATCTTTCCCCGCATTTTCGAGTGCGGCTTCCGTCCAGCTGTTATACTGCCGGTAGGGGACCTTGTCACGTGCTCCGCGGTCAACTTCCTGACTGCGCCCGTATCCGATTTCATTATCCACCACAACGGCACGTTCGGGGCAGACTTTCATCAGGACCGGCATGAAGGAGGCATATCCTGCCAGCTTGACAGGAAAACGGTTTCCAATTTCCTCCTCCACCAGCAGCAGATAATCGGTCCATTCTTCACGCTTTGCCTCGGCGTTCAAATATTCCAGAACTTCGGCAAAAATCCGCTTTGCCTTTTCCGGATAAGGTTTCGCCTGGCTTTTCCTTTGCTTCATCGTAATGCCGAGGTCGCCGCGCGGAACTTGATCGCCGAGTGTTTCCAGTTTCCGGGCGACGGCATTGCACCAGTAGGTAATATCCCGCAGATCAATGATAAGTTTCCCTTTCAGCCCGCTCTTTTTCATTGCATCGGAAATCAGGCTGATGCCGGTAAATTTTCCTGTGACTTTTCCGTCGATGTAACGCAGATCCGGAACATAGTCATAAAGAGTAACTGAATTCAGGCGGCGGGAGCGGTAGAAACGGAAATAACGTTCCAGGTTTTGTGGTGTAAATCCTTTCTGCGGAACATCAGTCTGTTCGTTGCCGTATAAGTTTCCGTAGAGGTAGAATCCGAAACTGCCGGCTGCTTCCGGTAATTTAAAATCCATGACACGGAGCGATAACGTCATCTCCTGTGATTTGCCGCCGGATGAAATCGTTATCTTTCCTTTATAAATTCCGGGAGAAGTTGTTTCGGGGATGTCGATGAAGGCAAGCAGATCAATCATTTCTCCGCCTTTCAGGTTGTGGAGGCGCGGAGAGAGCAGAAGATGCGCATTGTGGAACTTCGGGTTGCCATCACGGGGAACAACAGTAAAGAAACGGATTCTGTCCTGCGGGATTTCTCCCGGTCCTTTGAGCCCGGATGTTTTGATTTCCAGTTTGTCAAGCGGTTTGGAAAGGAAGATTGTCAGCGGAATGGAGAGATAATCGCCTTTTGCGGAGAACAGCTCCCGCTTTTTGATGAATGTGTCGTAAGGATAGACGAAGTTTTTTCCCCGCGGAGCGTTCAGGTCGCAGAACGTTGCCTGAAATGCGTCGTTCCGGCTCCATTCTTCCTTTTTCAAATGGGGAAGATTTTTTGCCCTGTCATAGACTCCGTGACCGTATTGCACCGGTTTTCCCGATTTATCCGGCAATTTCCCGAATATATCCATGGAAGAATAAGGATCAGCGGCTGTCAGGCGGAATATTGTACATACAATGGTGAAAGCGATAATTTTTGAATTCAACATGAAAAGCCTCCCTGGCATTTAATTTTCAACGAAAGTGACATTGGAGCCGGATACGGATTGATATGGACGGAAATATTTTTTTTCTGTATTGTAGTCTGTCTGAATTTCCGTAACGCCGAGACTTTCGACGTGTCCGTCGATGATCCCGAAATTCGCCCGTTTATTATGGCGTGCGTTGACGGGGAACCATGCCGCCGGATTGGTTTGCAGGATGGCGACGGGGGCGACGTTGACATAGTAACTGCCGGGATAGGATGCTCCCGGGGTGTCTGTCGTGGTGCTTTCTCCAATCAACATGGGAGTTTTTCCTTTGAATCGCAGCAGTTGCTCCATCTTTACAGGAAGCGGTTTATTATAGAATGGCGTTCCATATTGCCCGACGATGTCATGCGGCAATCCATAGGAAATATAATCAGTTGTCCATAAACCTTCCCATTTTGCCAGCGGTTCCGACGGACACAAAAAGATTTTCCTGTTTTTCAGATAATTCTGCAGGTATGTGACACACCATATTGTCCCGCCGAATCCATCGGGATAGATGGCGGTTGTATAACCATTGTAGTCCATGCTGTAATACTGCGTTCCCAGAAGAAGCTGTTTCATATTAGTGCGGCAGGTGATGTCCTTTGCCTTGTTGCGTGCAACTCCCAGTGCGGGAAGCAGCATTGCCGCTAAAATCGCAATGATTGCTATAACGATCAGCAACTCTATCAAAGTAAATGACTTACTCTGCCTGAACTTTTTTTCCATGATATTACTGCCTTTCTTGATTTGTTTTACGTTTTATGCTGAACGCAGGATGTGCCGATGCACAGCTGCCCGCGTATGAATTCCTGATATAATACCGGCTGTTCCTGTCCGGCATTGGCATTGATGATTTCAACGGCGCGCCTGCCGATTGCCGCATAATTGTTGTCAATGGTCGTGATGGAGGGAACCAGAATTTTACTGGAGTTCCAGTCATCCATGCCGACGATGGAGATGTCTTCCGGGACTCGAAAACCTCTTTCCGGGAGGAGGCGCAGGCACCATTGAATCGTAACCGCATTTCCCAGAATCAGGGCATCCGGTCTCAGCGGCAGAATGTCGTCCAGCATTTTTTCCGCAAGTTCCCGGGTATCAATTTCACCGAGCGGCTCCTTGTAAATGAATTCATCTTGCATTGTGACTCCGTAATCACGGCAGGCGTCGCGCAATGCCTGCTCGCGGACTTCCGCATCGAAAGTGCGGTAGTTCACTTTGGCAAAGACGATCCTCCGTCTGTTCAATTCCAGAAGATAATCGGCAGCGAGCCTGAAGTTCGCGTAATAGTCGGGAGAAACAAAGGAGAAGTTTTCATCGGTCATCGGTTTGCTGATGAAAAGCGTATTTCTGAATGACCGGAATAATGCGGGTATCTGCTCTGCAAACGGATAGTAATGAGCGAGGCAGATGACACTCTCCACTCCGTATCCCAGCAAATCATCGACATAGCGCTTGATCGCATCGTAACTGTCGTGAACCAGCCCGACCTGCAGCCGTCTGTTGGAGATAAAGGTATGGTGTTCAATTGTGGACATGATGTTATTGTAAAGACTGCAGCATTGACTGTCGATAATGGCACCGATGATGTCATTGCGTTTGTGCGCGAGCTGCTGGGCAATGAGATTCGGGCGGTATCCGAGCCTGTCCGCAATTTCCCGGATGCGGAGAATGTTTTTTTCGCTGACTTTGGTCGTCTTGCCGCCTCCGCCGAGCAGGGCTTTCGATACTGCGGACTTTGACACCCCTGCAACTTTGGCGACTTCCGACAGAGTCACGATTTGTTTTCTGCTGTAATCCATAAAATATGATTCTCCAAATTGACCGCTACATTTAATTATACATGCACCGGTTAATTTGTCAATACCCCTTTCTGATTTTTTTTTGATTTTTTTCTGGCTTTCAAGGAACTTTTCCCGCTTTCCCATTGTCAGCACAGCATAGTCCAACCAAACAACAAAGGGGGAAATCATGAAGTCTGTCAAGGGAACGGAAACCGAAAAAAATCTTCTCAAAGCGTTTGCCGGAGAGTCGCAGGCGCGTAACCGCTATACCTATTTTGCGAGCCGGGCGCGCAAGGACGGTTTTGTCCAGATCGCCGACATTTTCGAGGAGACCGCGAATCAGGAGAAGGAACATGCGGAACGTTTCTTCAAGTTTCTTGAGGGCGGCGAGCTGGAAATCACGGCGTCTTTTCCCGCCGGCGTGATCGGCACGACCGAGGAAAATCTTGCGGAAGCGGCGAACGGGGAATATGACGAGTGGCATAATCTTTACCCGGCTTTCGCACAGAAGGCGCGTGAGGAGGGATTTCCCGCGATCGCCTATGTCTGGGATCATGTCTGCGTGGCGGAAAAACAGCATGAGCGCAGATATCGTGCGCTTCTTGCGAATGTCGAAAACGGGACGGTGTTCAAAAAACCGGAAAAGGTGGTCTGGCGCTGCCGCAACTGCGGTTATCTCCATGTCGGGAACGAAGCGCCCGAAGCCTGTCCGGCGTGTGCGCATCCGAGAGCCTATTTTGAAATTCTCGCGGAAAACTGGTAAGACCCCGTTCTATTTTGAAACATCAGAGACAGCGGAAGCGATTCCCCTGTCTTTTTTATTTGCCCGGGCTCCATTTTTTCTGTCAAATATTTGGTAAAAACCGTTTTTTCCATGAATCCTTCCTGTTTTTGAGCTGTCTATTGAGAATGTCGTTGGAAAATTAGGGCGGGAGGGTGTATCTTACCCTCCGTAATATTGAAACCGCAAAGAATATAGATGAGGTCCAGTTTATGCTGCATATGAAGTTTTTACGAAATTCCATGACGGCTGTGACGCTGTTTTTACTTTCCGCCGTTCTCAATGCGGCGGATACCGCACCGAAAACGGATAAATACAAACAGACGCCTGAAATGGCGACGATTTCCCGCGCCGCCGCGTATCTGATTGCCAATTCCCATTTCAACCAGCAGCAGATCAACGAAAAAATTTCATCCCAGCTTTTCGACGATTATTTCAAGGCGCTGGACCCGACGCGCATGTTTTTCACGGCGGAGGACATCAAGTCTTTCGAACCGCAGAAACAACAGCTCGGCACGCAGATCCGCATGGGGAATGTCCAGTTTGCTTTCGATGTGTTCAAGCTTTTCGTGAAACGCCTCGAAGAATATGAAAAATTTACAGCGGAGTATCTCAAGAAGAAACCCGACCTGACCGCAAATGAGGAGTTCGATGTGAACCGGTCGAAAGCGCCGTGGGCGGCGAACCGCGCGGAACTGGAACAGCTCTGGATCAAAAAGACGAAGAATGACCTGATCCTTCTGAATCTCATGGAGCTTGCGAAGAAGGAAGAGGCGAAGAAAGCCGCCGGGCAGGAAAAAGCAGCTTCCGGAAAAGCCCGGACTCAAAAGAAAGAAACGAAGGATGCCGGTAAATCCGTTGCGGAGAAAAAAGCCGCCAAGCTGCCTCCGCAGGTCGCGCCGGAGGAGCGTATGCTCAAGCGGGTCGATCAGTTCGTGCAGTTTTATAAGAATATGGAAGCGGTCGATATTCTGGAGGTTTACCTCTCCAGCCTGACCCGCATCTATGACCCGCATTCGGAATATATGTCCCCGAGAACGGAGGAGGATTTCAATATCGGCATGAAGCTTTCTCTCGTCGGAATCGGCGCCCTGTTGACCAATGAGGACGGTTACACCAAGATCGTGAAGATCATTCCCGGCGGTCCCGCCGATGTGGACGGGCGTTTGAAAGCCGAAGACAAGATCATTGCAGTCGCTCAGGAGAATTCCGACCCTGTGGATATCCTCGACATGCCGGTTTCAAAAGTCGTGGAACATATTCGCGGAAAAGAGAATACGAAAGTTTCGCTGACTGTCCTGGACGGTTCCAAAGGCGCCGGCGCGGTACCGACCGTCATTACCCTGAAGCGGGAAAAAGTGCGCCTGAAAGAATCCGAGGCGTCCGGCAAAGTGCATGAAATTACGCAGAACGGGAAAAAACTGCGGATCGGAGTCATCACGCTTCCGTCGTTCTACATTGATTTTGAGGCGGCGTGGCGCGGAGACCGGAATTACAAGAGTTCGACGCGCGATGTCGTGAATCTGATCAGGGAATTCACCGCCAAGGCTCCGCTCGACGGGCTTGTGATGGATCTGCGTTCCAACGGCGGCGGCAGCCTGCTTGAGGCTGTTACGCTGACCGGGCTGTTCATCAAAGACGGTCCCGTGGTGCAGGTCAAGGACATCAAAGGCAAGAGCGTAGACGAGGACAATGACGGCGGCAAGATTCTGTACGGCGGTCCGCTTGCGGTTCTTACGAATCGGTTCAGCGCCTCCGCAACGGAGATTTTTGCCGGAGCGATCAAGGATCATCAGCGAGGAATCATTCTCGGCGACTCCAAGACTCACGGCAAAGGGACGGTTCAGCGCGTAATCGAACTTGAAAAATACACTGCGTTCCTCGGGGCTAAAATCCCGGTCGGCTCCATCAAGCTGACAAGCGCGAAATTCTACCGGATCAATGGCGAATCGACCCAGCTGAAAGGTGTTACGCCGGATATCGTCTATCCGTCTTTCTCCGATACGATGGACATCGGCGAGGAGAAACTTCCCCATGCAATGGCATGGGATACGATTCAGCCTTTGAACTACAATGTGTTCGACCCGAATCTTTCGGCTTTGATTCCTGTTCTGCGGGAACGTTCGGAACATCGTGTAAAGAACAACCCGGAGTTCACTTTGCTGAAGAAGGATATCGAAGCGTTCCGCAAGATCCGCGACCGCAAAACCGTTTCCCTGAATCTTGAGAAACGCTGGCAGGAGTATCTGGCGGAAAAGAAACTTCACGACGAGCAGGAGAAGCTGATGCGCCTGGATATGGGGTCAAACAGTGATGCTTCAAAGAAAGAGATCAAGGATCTGTATCTGGATGAGACGCTGAATGTTGTTGCCGATTATATTTCCATGAACGGCAAACCCGTGAATGCAATGGCGACCGCCAAATGAACAACCCCGGTGCAGAGCACGCGGGGTATCGGGGATTTCGCCTGCGGCGACCAGCTTATTCCGCTGGACCGAAGCAGGACTGAAAGTCCTGCACGAAGCATTTTTGCGATGCAGAGCATCGCACTATTAAAACAATTTTTTTTAATAAAAACAGTACAAGGGATGCAGACGCTTTTTACAGAAAACCGCAGCCTGCATCCCTGAATTGCCGGTAAAAAAAACTGTCAATATGCCGGAGGCTTGCGAAATGAGCCTCCGGTTGCCGGGTTCAGCGGTTGAGCTTCGCCCAGATCGGTTCGACGTCAAGCACTTTCTCCTCGGTGGATGCCCTGTCGATCATCAGCGCCGTGACCGCGCTTTCCAGTCCTTCCAGACCGCTGGACTTGGGTTCTGCTCCGGTGGTCATGCATTCATAGAGCTCCTTCATGATGAAGTTGTCGCCGCCGCCGTGTCCGTCCGCACCGTAATGAATTGTGACCATATCCTCGCCGATGCGTTTGTAGGAGAGTTCGGAGCTGTAAAGCTCAAGGCGCATTGTCCCTTCCGCGCAGGAGAAATACATTCTGCGTTCTGGAATCGCATTGGACATCGTAGCCTGGAACTGCACTTTGACGCCGTTGCGGTAGAGCATGATCGCCACCCGGTTGTCCTTCAGGTCTTTTTCCGAGAGAAAAGCATTCTCTTTGGAGCGGTGCGGATCGACCCAGGAATCGAATGTTTTCGGCGGGAACTCATGGAAATAATGCTCGTTTTTCGGCACGAAGAAGTCAAGCGAGGCAAAAGAGGCGATCTTCGAGGGGAGGGAGCCTACGAACCAGTTCAGAAGGTCAATGTCATGACAGCATTTCTCCAGAATGTGCGGTCCCGCGTATTTCGTGTATCTGCGCCAGTTCGTCATGATGTATCCGCCGTGAGCGGGGGCGATGTTTTCGTTTGCGTCGATGCTGTACAGCTGTCCGAGCATACCCGAGGAGAGTATCTCTTTCGCCTTGCGGTAGAGTTTGGAGTAGCGGAGTACAAATCCGGTCATGAAGAGCCTGCCGTATTTCTTCTGCGCCTCATAGATTTCCTGGCAGTCTTCGACGGTCGTGGCAAGGGGCTTTTCCGAAAAAACATGTTTCCCAGCCTTGAATGCGGCGAGGATTCCCTCCTTGTGAAATGCGTTGGGCGAGAAGATCATGACCCATTCGACGCCCTCGGCGTTGACCGCTTCTTCCATCGTGGCGCAGGGTTTGGTGTCCGGGGATTTCCAGAACTCCATGACCTCTTTCATTCTTTCCGGATCGGGATCATAGACCGCCGCGATCTTTACGCCGCTGCCGGAGTCGTTCAGCAGATTGTTCGTCACGTATTTCCCGCGCTGACCGCAGCCGATGACCGCTGCCCTGATGATTTTCTTTTCAGACATAGAAACTTTGCTCCATGAATATTTTTCCTGTTTTTTTCTGATTGACAGATGGGATTTTCCCTGAAACAGATGTAC
>DXVA01000043.1:9545-15803 GCA_019408975.1 Lentisphaeria bacterium
AGATGTACCTTACAGCAGAATTCCTGAAATAACATGGATAAAAACCGCAAAATGGATGTTGAAAAAGATGAAACAGATATTCTGGTCCACCGTCTGCCGTCCCTGGTGATGCGCCCGGTTCACCGGAATTACGGGCTGTGGGTGTTCCGCAGCGGGAGAGGGGGATGCAGCCCGGGGCATTCCTTGTCCTGGTTCCGTGAGAATCCGCGGCGCTTTGAGTTTTTCGGCATTTCGCATATGACTGCGGGAAAAGGGATTTTCTGGCGTCCCGATGCACCGGTGGAGGAGATTCATCCGGGACAATGCGTTGTCGTTACGCCGGGAACGGTCCATCATTACGGGGGAGTCGAGGGCGCTTCTTATACGGAGGATACCGTCAATTTTACCGGAGAGCTTGCGGTTATGATGCAGAGAAGCGGCGTGATCCGCGACGGCGTTTATGACCTGGGGATGTCGCACCGCCTGCTTACCGTGATCGAACTTGCGCTGGAGCCGTCCGACCATTCACAGATCAACGCGAACTTCGCCTTGCAGAAATTGCTGATGGAGCTCTACAACCGGCGCGCCGCCCAGACTCATCTGGAACGCTACCCGCAGGTGAATGAGCTGGTTGCGCAGATCCGCGAGAATCCGGAAAAATGGTGGAGCATTACCGGCATGGCGGAATACTGCAATATGAGCGATGACCAGTTCCGCCGCGTTTTCATGAACCGTTACGGTGTGCTTCCGAAACTTTATATTGACAAACTGCGCCTGAACAAGGCGGCGGAACTCCTGGTCGAAACGAATATGAATATTGCCGAGATTGCGGAAATGATGGGGTATCAGGACCCGTTTCACTTCAGCCGCAGATTCAAAGCCGTGATCGGTTTTTCCCCTCAGCAGTATCGCCGCGAGTTCGTAAAGGTGTAAGGCGCATAAAACGGCGGAGCCCCCCTGAAGCCTGCCGGAGAGCCCGCAACGCGAGCCCCCCTTGAGTGCGGCTTCTGCCGTTATTTTCCGGCTTTCATCTCGCGGATGGCATCGACAACCGCCTGAGCCTGATATTCAAGCTGTTCGCGGGTCAGAGGATAGAGCGGCAGGTGCGTGTAGGAATGATAGAACATGCGTTCCGTATTCGGGCAGGTCGCCGCGATCGCGTTCTCGTCGTAACCCAGATCGTGCATGATCCTGAAACGGTACATCGGCCCGAAATGCGTGATGTTCGTCAAGCCTTTTTCCGCCAGTTTCTTCGAAAGCAGCTGGATGTCGCCTCCGACCTTTTCCGGATCAATCCGGAGCAGGTACAGATGGTGTGTTCCATAGGTTTCGGCGGTATCCGGTTTTTCCACCAGGATTCCTTCCTCCTGCGCGAGAACCTTGTTCATGTATTCCGCTGCCTCGCGCCGCCGGGCAATGATCGCATCCAGGCGCTTCATCTGCAGGATCAGCCCGAGCGCCTGCACCTCGGTTGCGGAATGGTTCCCGGCGATCTGAACATTGCCGAAACGGTCGGTCAGCGGAGAAATATCGTAGAGCCAGTCCTTGATCTTGCGTGAGAAGTCAAGCCCGAGGAAACGCGCCCCTGCAAGCTGTTTTCCCGCAAAGTCCTCATTCGTCAGAAGCAGTCCGCCTTCGCCGAGAGAATTGATGTTCTTGACCTCATGCAGTGAAAATCCGCCGAAATGCCCGATTGCGCCGAGCTTGCGCCCTTTATAAGCTCCGCCCATGCCGTGCGCGGCATCTTCCATCACATAGAGCCCGTGTTTTTCCGCGAGCTCCATGATCGGGTCCATATCGACGGGGAAACCGCCGAGATGAACAGGGACAATCATCTTTGTTTTCGGAGTGATCTTGCGCGCCACGTCCGCAGGGTCCAGATTGATGGTTTCGGGATCAATATCGGCAAATACGATTTTTGCCCCGATGCTCAAAGGATACGCCATGGTCGCAATGAATGTGACCGCGGGCATGATGACCTCATCCCCGGCTTTGAGCCCGGCGAGCTTGTAGCCGATTTCCATACCGGCGGTCCAGTTCGTCAGAAAACATGCATATTTTGCACCGAAATATTTTGCGGCGATTTGTTCGGCTTCCGTGACTTTTCTGCCGAGCGTAAGTTTGGTGGCGCGCCCGCTGACCGCAGCCAGACGGTTCAGCGCGGCGGCGGTTTCTTTTACCGCCTTATCATAATCGGCGTCTCCGGAATCCGGCAGCAGGAACCTGACAAGTTCCAGCGCATCATCTCCATTGAAGAATTCCCCGACGGCATGCCACGGAACCTTGCTCTCTCCGACTGCATAGCGGAAATCCCCGCCTTTGATCTCTTTCTCTTCCATTTTTACTACCTCATGACTTGATCTCTTGAAAGTCATATATTATACTCCATATTCGTATCAAAAACAAATATGGTAATGATTTTTATCCATAAAATCATACTGAATAGGATAATATATCGGTTTGCAGAAAAATATGCGGACACAAAAAAGCGCAGAGCAAGAATCCGGGTTTCTTCCCCTGCGCCTGCGTACGTACCGGGATGTGCTATTTCTGCGGAATCTCAAAACCGCAGGTGCGGATCAGAAAGCGTTTCGCCATCTCCGGCCACATGACAACATCCTGTGTCCCGGTTCCCAGCAGCATGCCGTGCGGTCCGTGCGGGAAAATATGGAGACTGCACGGAACTTTTTCCGCATACAATGCTTCTGCCATGAGGACACTGTTCTGCCACGGGACAGTCTGATCCTCCGCAGTATGCCATAGAAAAGCCGGCGGCGTTTTTCCCGAGACCCGTTTTTCGAGCGAATACCGCTCCCTGCACTCCTCGAAGCGTTCGCCCAGCAGGTTTTTCCCCGATCCCAGATGCGGGAAATCCGTAAAGGAGATCACGGGGTAACAAAGGATCAAGGCATCCGGGCGCATGGGCTGTGAATCCGCCTCATCCCCCGCGTCCGCCCTGATTTCATCATACAGCGTCCCCGTGGAGGCGGCAAGGTGCCCTCCTGCGGAGAAGCCGCAGACAGCAAGCTGATTCGGGATCACATCCCACTTCACCGCGTTGGCTCGAATCAGTCTGATGGCGCGGAATGCGTCCTCCTGCGGTTCCGGAAAACGGTGCGGCGCCACCCGGTAATGCAGGACAAAGGCATGAAAGCCGAGCTCGTTGAATTTACGTGCGATCGGTTCGCCCTCCGTAGCTTCGCAGACACCGTGATATCCGCCGCCGGGGATCACGAGGACAGCCGGGCGTTTCATTTTTCCCGGCAGGAGGTAACAGCAGAGCTCCGGCGCGGGCGCTTGATTTTTTACGGAATCTTTCCAGAGAAGAATCGTTGCGGGGGCTCCCATTATTCCCACTCCTTCCGTAAAAGTCCGGCGGTGTCGCGAAGGGCTTCCGGGACAACCCGGATGTCTCCGATCACCGGCATGAAATTGTTGTCTCCGTTCCAGCGCGGGACAATGTGCAGGTGCAGGTGTTCCGCGACTCCTGCCCCTGCCGCCGCTCCGAGATTGAACCCGACATTGTAGGCTTGCGGGGACATGACCTTCTGCAAGACTTTTTTGGCTTTGATGCAGACATCCATGATTTCGTGCGCTTCTGCCGTTTCCAATGCGGCGATGTCTCCTGTATGGCGGTAAGGCGCAACCAGCAGGTGCCCGGAATTGTAAGGAAATCTGTTGAGGATCACGAAACAATACTGGTAACGTGCCACGATCAGTTCTTCTTCGGGCGATTCCTCCCGCACCTCTTTGCAGTTGCACATGAAACAGCCCTGCTCCTTTTTCGAGTGGATGAAGTGAATTCTCCAGGGAGCCCACAGCGGACGCGATTCTTCTTTCATACTTCAAATACTCCTTGAAAACAAGGACGCGGATTCCTTCTTCCGGGTTTCCCGTCCGTTTTTATTTGTTTTTCTTTGCAGATCAATGTAGCACAGATCAGGAAAAATGCGTTGATGCATCAAAAAAAATATGAAATTTATCCGTCTGTGATTGTCTGCGGCGGGGGTTACTTCATCTTTTGGAGCATCTGATCGAAATCTTCAGGGAAGGGTGCTTCAAAAGACATTGTCTGCCCTGTCTTCGGATGAGGAATGCTCAACTTCCAGGCATGGAGCATTTGTCGGGGCGCCGGAAGTCTTTTGGCTCCGCCGTAGACGGTATCTCCAGCTACGGGATGTCCGAGCGATGCCATGTGTACGCGGATTTGATGGGTCCTGCCGGTGAAAATGCGGATTTCAGCGAAAGAGGCTTTGATTCCGTCAATCTCTCCTTCTTTTGTGATATGGAAACGTGTTACAGCCTCGCGTCCTCCGCTTTTGACGACCGCCATTTTTTTGCGGTCTGCCGGGTGACGCCCGATCAGGTTGTGGAGTTCGCCGGTCTGCATGGTGAAGTGTCCTGAAAGAATCGCGGCATAGGTTTTAGAGACCTGGCGCGTGGAAAACGCTTCGGAAAGCTTGAATAGCGCATCGGGAGTCTTTGCCACGGCGAGGCATCCGGAAGTATCCTTGTCCAGACGGTGCACGATGCCCGGGCGGGCGGGGTCCGCGTCCTCGAAATCTTCCGCCAGTCCGGGGGTGCGCCCCAGAAGCGCATTGACGAGAGTGCCGCTCCAGTTGCCTGCGCCCGGGTGAACCACCATGCCTGCGGGTTTGTTGACGACAAGCATGAACTCGTCTTCATACATGACATTGAGGTTGTTCTGTTCCGCTTTTGCCGAAAACGCCTCCGGTTCCGGGGGCAGGATCAGCGCAATGCGGTCATTTGCCGCGACGGAAGACTTCGGAGAGTCGCAGACGGTTCCATTGAGTGTGGCGAATCCTTTTTTGATCAAAGCCTGGAGACGGCTGCGCGAGGATTCCTGATGCAGCAGGGCAAGACACTGATCAAGGCGCATTCCCGCGAACTGCTCCGGCACCGTCAGTTTCAGAACCCTGTTTTCATTCCGTTTTTCCGGCTGCATAGGCGTCTTCCCCGTATTTCCCGAAATAGAGATAGAAGAAAATTCCGCAGGGAATCATGATGAATATCCCGATGAACTGCGCCGGCGTCATGCCCAGAATCGAATCCGTGTGATCGCCCCGGAGAAATTCAAGCGTGAAGCGGATCAGCCCGTAGCCGATGAAGTAGGATGCGGCGATCTGCCCGACCTTTTTCACTTTCCTGAACAGCAGGAGCAGAACGATGCAGAGCAGGAGGTTGGCTGCGGATTCATAAAGCTGGACCGGATGCAGGGAGAGAGAACAGAGGAAAGTCTGCCCGTTTTCTGCGATTCTGGTTGTGGCGAAGTCGGGATACTTGAGCGCCGGGGCGGAACCCGCGGGAAATACGACGCCACCGTGTTGCGCCGGACGCCCGAAACAGCATCCCTGCATGAAGCATCCGATGCGCCCGAATGCGTGACCGAGCGCCATTGCCGGCCCGTAAATATCGAAGATGCGTGCAATAGAGAGTTTTTTCCATTTGGAATAGAGCCACAGGATCACGAGAACCAGCAGGAACCCCCCGTAGAAGACGAGTCCGCCTTGATCTATGCGGAACACTTTGAGCGGATTGCCGGAGAACTGGTGCCAGAATTCAACGACATAAAAGATACGGGCTCCGATGACGCCGCCGACAACGGCAATGATCCCGATATCGAATATCTGGTCAGGCGTCATATTCGCATATCTGCGTTTGCATTGAAGAACGACCAGCGCGGCGAGAAAACCGAGCGCAATGAAAATGCCATACCAGTGAATACTCAGTTTGCCGATTTGAAATGCGATGCTGTGCATGATTACGGTTCCGTATGTTAAAATTGTGTTAAATTTCAGTCTGAAACTGGAAAAAAAGAAAACTAGAGGTAATGTAACACCACTTTGAAATTTTCATAACGGAAAATGATTAAAAAACAGTTAAAAAAAGGATCAAGATGACAGATATCATTGCCGGTCACATTGAGTTTGCCGCTTCTCATGCGGTTGTTTGGGGGTTCATCATCATATTCGTTTTTATGACGATTGAAAGCTCTTTCATCCCGTTTCCCAGCGAGGTTGTGATGATTCCCGCCGGATTTCTGGCTTATCGCGGGGCATTGACTACCGGGATTCCGTGGCTTGATCTTGTCCTCGCCGTCTTCTTCGGTCTTCTCGGTTCTCTCGCCGGAGCTTATGTGAACTATTACCTTTCCGTCTGGCTGGGGCGTCCGTTTCTTCATAAATACGGCAAATATTTCTTCCTTTCGGAGGAGCATCTGGATCGTGCGGAGGAGATTTTCCGCAAATACGGAGATAT
>DXVA01000043.1:15813-20195 GCA_019408975.1 Lentisphaeria bacterium
CGATCCGTCAGTTGATTTCGATTCCTGCGGGGCTTTCCCGTATGCCGCTGGGGCGTTTCACGCTTTTTACCGGGCTTGGCGCCGGAATCTGGACTGCGATTCTTGCCGGAATCGGCTGGTATCTGGCACATCTTGCCGGTGACATGAGCTATCTTGACATGGTTCATAAAGGCAAAGACATGATTGCGGAGCATTATATCTGGATCATTCTTTTCCTTGCCGTGGTCGTTGTTGCTTATATCATGGTTCATAAATTTGTCATGAAGTCGAATGCAAAAACGGAATAATTTTTCTTTTCAGGCTGGAAAATAGACAAAAAAGGCTTATAGTAAGCGAGATTTTCCGCAACCCCGTTGTGTAACGGTAGCACAAGTGGTTTTGGTCCACTCAGTTCTGGTTCGAATCCAGACGGGGTTGCCACTCTGTTTCTGACGTAACTCCTTGCCCGTTAATCATATATCGAAATTTTTGCGGATAAAGCTCAGCAGGACATCCCAGTTTTCCTGCGTGATATCATGATCTCCCGCCCGGAGGTAATAACCGACTTCATTGCCGATTAATCTGCCCGGAGCGGGGAAGCCGGCATCCCCCAGACCGCAGCCACCGAAACATTTCCACGCTTCGCCGGCTGCCTGTGCTCCGAGAAATTCTCCTTCGGGGTCTGCATAATAATCTTCAGTGGCGCTTGCCACATAGAGCAGGCGCGGCGCAATCGCCGCCATCAGCATATGCTGATCAAGCGGCAGATCCGCATCATGGCGCGAGAACCGTTCAAAATCAGCCCGCATCCAGTGAGGATTCCATTGCTGAATCCATTCAATGCTCTCTCCAAAATAACGATGGGACAGTTTCGCCCCGCAGCAGCCAGAGCAGTTGGAGACCGTCAGCGCAACCCGACGGTCACAGGCTCCTGCCCACAAGGCGGTTTTGCCCAGACGCGAATGACCGGTTATCATCATCCGGCGCGCGTCGATTTCCGGTTGTGCTTCCAGGCAGTCCAGTGCGCGCATGATTCCCCATGCCCATGCGCTGATTGCACCTGTCGGGCGAGCGGGGGAGTTCCATTCCTCCGGGGAATAAAACATTCGCATGATACCGGGTTCAAAACCGTCTTTGCGATCCGGAAAGAAATCGTAATAGCAGATTGTTGCCGCCGCCATTCCGGATTTCAGCAGAGTTTCAAATGCCCAGCGGCCGCTTTTGAGTCCGCGCGCCGAAGCCGGTGCGCGCTTATCTGCGTAACGCGGTCCGGCGTTCCAGTCGGGCAATGGGGCAAACTCATTGAAATGTACTCCCGGATCGTTCGTTGTCGTATGATTGCCGCAGAAATTCAAACCGAAGATGACAGGGCATCTGTCGGAAATTCCTGTCGGGAGATAGAGCAGCATATGGGCGGTACGCTCTATATTTCCCCGCCGGAAAATCAGGTCGATTTCCCTGCGGATGGCAAGTGTCCCGAAAGCGGTGCCCTCCGAGGTCACGCGGAATTCCATCTCCGGGCAGCGGGGAGGAATCACGCCATACATGTAACGTTCAAAAAGTTCAATCAGGCGCGGGGCAACCGTATTCTGAAACCGACTGCCGTTCATGCCGGTTTGCAGAGGCAGGGACGGCAGTTCATAAGGCGGAATTTGCGCGGGATTCAGGTTCATGCGGTCTGCCTTGAGCTGAATATCCGGAGGCAGATTTTCCGATGCGAATTGTTTTGACGGTGTTGCACCCATGATTCCATTCCTTTTTGAAAATGAATTGTTGAGATTATGACTCAATATAATCAAATATCCGGTTCTTTCAATGCCGTAAAGACAATACGGGGCAAGTATTGTTTCAAAAAGTCGGACGGTGTGCGGTGCAAACGCGCCCCGCAGCGATCAAAGCGCCGAAGTTCAATTTACACAGACGGGTGAGCCGTTTCAACGGTGAAAGCCATGGACAGTGCGACTGTCCATGGCTTCCGGTGCTTCCGGTTGTTACTGATCCGTTTCAAGGACGGGGGCGCCGATCAGTCCGCACGGGACAAGCTGGCGTTTCGTGACATCATACATCTTGAACTGTGCGGGCCCTGTCCATTGCGACCATTTTTCTTTCAGGTAGAAAGGCCCGAATGCGTTGCGGCGGTGCCCGTAGACCTTGATTGCGACACTGTCGCGCCCGTCGCGCCTGAGCTGCGCTGTGATATCCGCTTTGTAAGGCGGCCAGGGGAGGAAGATTTCATCTCCGCCGTTGACACTGATCCCGAGGGCGACTCCGCGCCATTCCGGAACATTCACTGAAATCCGTCCTGCCGGGGGAAGATCCGCAAGCGTCGTCTCATAGGTGAGATTGCCGGCATAATGCGGGAGACCCTGTTCGCACCAGTCGCCGCAGGAAAGAGTTTGCGGTGCGGAAGTCAGCGTTTCGCCTCTGACACCGAATTCTCCCAGCAGGAAGACTGCTTCCAGCCCGGGAAGATTTTCATGATATTTCGAGGCGACGGTGAGGGTGTTTTTTCCTTTTTTCAGAAGGCGTGCCGGAACCGGCAGGCAGCGCAGAACGATATCCACCCACCAGTCTGTCCGGCTCTGATTCAGTTCGACTCCGTTGATTTTTATACTGTAAAGTTCCGGATGCTCCACTGCGAGGCGGCAGTCCTCTGCGGGAACAGATTCGCATTCAAACTCATATTCAAGAACCACATCCAGCGTTTTTTCCGGCTTGTGCTGCTCCCGGAGCCACGGCTGGACCATTGCGCCGCCGCGCGGCGGCTTGCCGAGCATTTCCCGGAGTTCATCGTCGATTTTCAGGATGTAACTGCGCCCGCAGTGTTTTTTCCCGTTTACGGAGCAGGCTGCATGATCCAGGACAAGGACGTTGTTTTCTTCCCTCCTGACATTCCAGTTGGCTGCGGGAAGCGTTTTCAGAATCCTGCCCGCCGTGTATTTTTCTGCCGGCAGGACATCCCCGACCGCTTCTTTCGTGATGAGGAACAGGCGGGAACCGAGTTCTTCGAAGAAGGTATGGAAATGATATTTGCCGTTTTCATATTTTGCCTCAACTGCATGGATAGTACCGTCCGCGGGATCAAGCTCGTAGATCTGTCCGCGTTCCGGCAGTTCCAGCGCGACATCGACGGACGGGAAAGAGAGTTTTCTGTCGCGCACAAGACATTCCGCCATGTAGTGATCCGAAAACTCGATTCCGACGTTGCAGATGAAGAGCGATACCGCATCTTCCGTTTCCGCGAGACGATAGAGCAGGGGCTTGACCTGAGTTCCGTCCGGCCCGGTCATGGAGATTCTTCTTGCCGTTTTCGAGAGTTCCTCCGTATCATTTTCCGGGGTGACGGACTGGAATTTCGCAAATACTTTTTCTGCTTCATCCGAACGGACGGCATCCACGTATTCGGGTGCTTTGCCGAGATGGCAGATTTTTCCTCCCTGATCTGCAAAGGCGTCCAGCAGTCTCAGTGTTGCCGAACGAATTGTCTTGAGGGCAGGAACCAGCACCGCTTTGTAACGTGCCTTTCCGACTTTGAGCATCTTCCCGTCGATTCCGGCATAACGGGAAAGAAGTTCTTCGTCGCCGTAGTCGAAGTCGAGATTTTCGGAAAGAAGACGGTTGGTGACCTCGATGAATTCGCTGTCCAGTTTCCGGATTTCCGGCGTGGTTTCCTCCGCCGCACGGTATTTGATGCTCCAGCAGGATTCGATGGGATGAATCATCAGGATGTCGCGGATTTCTTCACCTTCCGCGATGATGCTTCCGAGGCGTCCGAAATAGTCCTCCACACTGTGGTAACGGCGGAACCAGGGCGACTGGTAGGAGATGCTGGCGGGGTAATCGCGTTTGGCTTCGGCGGACATCGAATACCAGGCAAGATGCTGGCAGCGCAGATTGATGCCGAGTGCCAGCTGCCAGTCACCGAGCGCCTTGTGCCCGGCAAACGGGAAATCCCACCCGGTGCATCCGTAGGTTTCACTGAGCCGTGTCTTGCGCCCGAGCTGGTGCGCCACGGAAACACACTGCTTTGCGGTGTTGAAGATATTCCAGTGTTCCGTCAGCAGGTCGATTCCGGGCGCCTGCATGAATTCGTAAAAACGCATGGCGGAACCGACGAACATTGTCTGTGCGCTCAACGAGTCCTCGCAGAGCACATGCCCGGTCATTTTCATGTGGTTTTCGCCGCACCATTCACCGATCGTGCGCGAGAAGGCGTTGACGAAAAGCGAGGTCAGCAGGTCGTAATAATTCCAGCGGGTTCTGGAGACTTCCCGGTCAACTTCAAAAAAGAGTTCCGGCAGGAAATCCAGAAGGTCATAACCATATTTCTCCTGAAACTTTTCCGGTATGGAGACGGTCCACGGCAGATTCATTGCCTTGCCGCAGAAGTGAGTGTAGCATGG
>DXVA01000430.1 GCA_019408975.1 Lentisphaeria bacterium
ACCCCATTTTCATTCTTTTTAAAATAAAAAAGCAATTTTTCTTGCGATAGTTCCGTTTCACGAGAGTTGCAGCGATTGAAAATATCGCAGGCAGTGATATATTACTTAAAAAATTAAACTAATACAGGAATGTTCACCATGATCAGAAAATTGCTTGCCGTTGTTGTGCTGTCCGTATTGACCGCTGCCGTTGCTTACGCTCAAAAACCGGTCGTCTGCGCCGTCACCGATATTCAGGATGATCCGACGAACGGGCTCGAAATGTGCCGCAGTCTTTTCATTGAATATTTTCTTTCGGAACTGACAACTCATGCCAAAGTCAATGTGCTGGATACGAGAACGGTTCAGAACGCGATCGGCACACTGAAATTCGAACACGGCAAAAAACTTACCAAAAAAGAAATCGGCGAACTTTGCGATAAACTCAAATGCAGTGCCCTGTGCCTGGTAGCCATGAAACGGGAGAAGGACGGCAAAATGGTTGCCGCCGTGGAGCTTGTGGATAAAACGGGAAAAGTTCTCGGAAACGTTTCCGCACAGATGGACGGTGTCGGAGATACGGATGCAATCAGTTCCAAACTTGCGCGGGACAGTGCGGTCATCATCCGCAAGATCAACGGAACGGTTCTCGCCGGAAATGAAATCGACAACGGTACCAATTCCATTTACAATGCCCTGCCCAGCACCGTAACGAATATTTATGATGCGGATGCCAAATAAGACGCCATTTCAGTTGTCATTCAAAACAAAGCCTCCGGCGGCAGACGCTCCGGAGGCTTTCTGCATTCCCCGGAGTTATTTATGCCCCGATTACTTTTTCAGATTCAAATTCCATATGCCGCCACGACAGCCGCTTCCAAAGGTGCGGGGAGAATTGCCGGACTGTTTTATTCTTCTGCAGGCGAGGTAAATGTTTGAGTCAGATGAAGGCGCAGGTTATGGCAGTCGCTGCGGTTCCGGACCGCCTCGGAAAGAACCAGAAAACGGTTGATCAGTTCTTCATCGATCACATGTTCGATTTTACAGGCGGCTTTTCCCGCTTCCTCGCAGGGCAGTTCAAGTACATACTGGAGAAAGTCCTGGAGAATGCGGTGCCTGCGGGTGACTCTTTCCGCAAGCACTTTGCCGGTTGCGGTCAGCTGTACCGGCAAATTCGGCCGGTAGATGATGTGCCCTGATTTGGACAATACGCCGAGAGCATTGGTGACGGACGGCATTTTCACACAGAGTTTTGCCGCAATGTCCTTTGTATGTGCATGCCCGTGACACCGGATCAGCTCCGCAATGGCCTCCAGGTAATCTTCAAGACTGGCTGAAACTTTCAACATGCTCACCTGGTAATCTTCTCCCGGCGGACACATCCGGAAAGCCGCCTGTTCTGCCATTGGTCCAGCACAATTTTTGAAACCAGACTCGGATTCGTCTCCCGGATTGCAAGGAAGGATTTCCCGCTTTTCCGGCAGATTCCCTTGATGACGCTCAATGCATTATGGCTGTTGACCCGCGTAATGAATACCACGATATCCGCATCCTGTGCCGATGCGCGCAGACGGTTGGCGCCGGAGCCGTTGCAGCAGCCGGTATGAAAGTAGAACTTGACAGTTCCAAGAGACTCGAACACAGAACGGTATTGATTCTCCAGACGGTCGAGCCCGCCGATCAGCGCCACTTTCAAATGATTCAAAGTGCAGCAGCCGGAAGCCTGTTCCGCCTCACATTGGGGCGGACAATGAAAGCCGCCGCAGTTTTTCCAGTCGTCCCGACACTTCTTTTTCCTGCTCATGGTGCTCCTTTCCTGAATGGAAAAAATTCTTCCGGGCGAGCCGGACACGTTTTCCGTCATATCCGGCCCGCAGTTGTCCGGGATCAGGCAAGCGCCCGCTTCAGCAGATCGACCCACTGTGATATACGGTCTGCCGTCTTGTCCGGTTCATTGTTGTCATCGAGTGCCAGACCGCAGAATTTGCCGTCTTTTTCCGCAGAGGAAGCCGTGTGCGCATATCCGTCGGCGGAAGTTTCCCCAATAAGCAGAGCGCCGCGCTCCTTCGCTTTGTCGGCAAGAATCCCCATGGCATCGACGAAGGTATCGCCGAATCCGCTCTGGTCGCCCATTCCGAATACCGCAGTCTTTCTGCCCGTCAGGTCGATGCCGTCAAGCATCGCGATTCCCGCCGCCCAGTCATCCTGAAGCTCGCCGAGCCCCCATGTGGAACTGCCGAGGATCAGAAGGTCAGCTTCAAAATCCTCCGGTTTCGCATTTGCGATGTTGATTGCTTCCGTTCCGAATGCCCCGGCAATGACTGCCGCCGCGCTTTCGGTGTTGCCTGTGCTGCTGCCGTAAATCACTTTGACGTTAGCCATTCGATTTAACTCCTTACAGTTTGATGAATGTTTATATTGGCGATTTGTTCAAGACATGTTTCGATGTCCTGATATGTTTCGATAATCTTCTCCGCGAGTTGTTCCGCGCAGCGGTAGAGCCGCATGAGGCGAAGCGACTCTCCGGGATCCCCGAAAACCTGCCAGTCCCCGCGTGCAACCTGAGTTCGCGGCGCTCTCTCAATGAACCCCATGACGTCTTTCAGCGGATAACCTATGAAAATGCCGACCTCATGCGGAAGCGGCATCCGGCGGCACCGTTCTTTCAGCATCTCCAGGTAATCTTCCATCCGTCTGCATTTTTCATAACCGTGTTCCGCCAGATAGTCGGCGTTCCCGGCATTTTCCAGAGTTTCCGCAAGCAGCGCGGGCTCATAGAACAATACCAGAGCGCTGTCCGGATCATGCTTCAATATCCTGAATTCCAGTTTGAGTTCTTCCAGAATTTCATTCTGGTAAAGACAGATTTCTCCCTTTGACTCATCATGGGAGAGACGGTAACAGCGAGCCACCCGAAGCAAAGCGCCGGGCTTGATTCCAGCCCTGACCGCCGCCGTTTTGATCATAAGAAAGCGGAGAAGCCTTTTTTTATGGTGCCTGCAAATCATAATGAGAAAACCTCTGTCTTTTAATTAGCCAAGACTAATTATTTTATTTTGAAAAAAGTCCGTCAGTGACGGACTCCGATCTGCTTTCTGAAAGATACCATAGCAGAAAAAAAGAAAATTTCAATTAGGCAAAACTAATTTTTTTTATTTTTTTTCATTCTGCATCGATTCCGATGATCCGGCGCTTCAATATCATGAAACGGTTGCATATGGATAAGTTCAGCCGCCATGCGGCAGGCGGAAACAACAATCCGCGGGGAAATGACTCGCCGCCCTGCATTTTTCATCAATGCGTTCCGTTTTTTTTGAAAAAAATCTTTATTTCTTCCTTTTCACTCTTGACAATTGCTCAGTTCCGCTGATAATAAATACTGTAAACTGTTTTTTGTTTTTAGAAAG